>DAIDAU010000395.1 GCA_027310465.1 Rhodocyclaceae bacterium | reverse complement strand
GTTCGAGGGCTCGGTCGGCGGCGGCACCATCAGCGGCAGCGCGCGTCTGAACGTCGGCGAACGGGCTTTCGAAGGCGATGTGACGGCCAATCACATCGACATGGCGCAGGCGATGCGCGGCGTATTCGAAAGCGGCGCGCTGGACGGCAGCGGCACTTTCGGCCTGCCTCTCGGCGCGGCGGGCAAGGCGTCGTCGCCGCGCCTCGCGGGCAATTTCGCCGTGCGCCGCGGAATACTGGGCGGCATCGACATGGGCAGCATGCTGAAGGATACGGGCCGCGGCGGCAGCACGAACTTCGCCAGCCTTGAAGGCGAGGTCGCGATGGCCGACGGAGAAGTCCAGTTGCGCCAGTTGCGGCTCGGCGCCGGCGCCTTGTCGGCGAGAGGAAACGTCGACATGGCCAAGGACCGAAGCCTGCATGGCCGCATCGAGTTGGATATCGGCACGGCGACGGTGCGCCGCCGGGGCGCGCTCGAACTGTCCGGCAGCTTTGCCGAGCCGTATGCGCAGAACGCCGTCTGGACTCGGCGCTAGAATGGCCCGTCCGCCGCCATGATGCTTTCATCGTGGCGAGCGGCGAGGGCCATCGACACATGAAATATCGTGACTTGCGCGACTTCCTCGCGCAACTGGAAAGCCAGGGCGAACTCAGGCGCGTCGGCGTCGAAGTCGATCCCAAGCTCGAGATGACGGAGATCTGCGACCGCGTGCTGCGCGCTGGCGGCCCGGCGGTGCTGTTCGAGAAGCCGAAGGGCCACTCCATGCCGGTGCTCGGCAACCTCTTCGGCACGGCGCGCCGCGTCGCCTTGGGCATGGGCGAGGACGACGTCGCGAAGCTGCGCGAGGTCGGCAAGCTGCTGGCCTTCCTCAAGGAGCCCGAGCCGCCTCAGGGCTTGAGGGACGCCTGGGACAAGCTGCCGGTGCTCAAGCAGGTGCTCAACATGGCGCCGAAGGTCGTGTCCTCGGCGCCTTGCCAGGAGGTGATCTGGGAGGGCAAGGACGTCGACCTGTCGCGCCTGCCGATCCAGACCTGCTGGCCCGGCGACGCGGGGCCGCTGGTGACCTGGGGCCTGGTGGTGACGCGCGGGCCGAACAAGGCGCGGCAGAATCTCGGCATCTATCGCCAGCAGGCGATAGCCCCGAACAAGCTGATCATGCGCTGGCTCGCGCATCGCGGCGGCGCGCTGGATTTCCGCGACCACTGCGAGAAGCACCCGGGCACGCCGTTTCCGGTCGCCGTCGTCATCGGCGCGGATCCGGCGACGATCCTCGGCGCGGTCACGCCGGTGCCGGACACGCTTTCCGAATACCAGTTCGCCGGCCTCTTGCGCGGCGCGAAGACGGAGCTGGTGAAGTGCCTCGGCTCCGATCTGCAGGTGCCCGCTTCGGCGGAGATCGTGCTCGAAGGAACGATCGCTCCGGACGAGACGGCGGCCGAGGGACCGTTCGGCGATCACACCGGCTACTACAACGAGGTGGCGCGGTTCCCGGTGTTCAGCGTGCAGCGCATCACCCTGCGCCGCGATCCGATCTACCACTCGACCTACACCGGCAAGCCGCCCGACGAGCCGGCGATGCTCGGCGTCGCGCTCAACGAAGTTTTCGTGCCGCTGCTGCAGAAGCAGTTCCCCGAGATCGTCGACTTCTATCTGCCGCCCGAAGGCTGCTCGTATCGGCTCGCGGTGGTGTCGCTGAAGAAGCAGTATCCGGGGCACGCCAAGCGCGTGATGTTCGGCATCTGGTCGTTCCTCAGGCAGTTCATGTACACCAAGTTCATCATCGTCACCGACGACGACGTGAACATCCGCTCGTGGCCCGAAGTCGTGTGGGCGCTGACGACGCGGGTCGATGCCGCGCGCGACACGACGATCGTCGAGCAGACGCCGATCGACTACCTCGACTTCGCTTCACCCGTCGCGGGGCTCGGCAGCAAGATGGGCATCGACGCGACGAACAAGTGGCCGGGCGAGACGAATCGCGAATGGGGGCGGCCGATCGCGATGGACGCGGACGTGAAGAAGCGCGTCGACGCCATCTGGCAATCGCTCGGGCTTTAGCGGCCGCCTTCGTACACCCACTGCAGCAAGGCGTCCTGCGCGGCCTGGCCGGCCTGGGCGTTGGGATGGTTGATGATGAAGACGACGGCCTGGTTGCGGCCGTTGCGATCGAGCACGTAGCCGGCGATCGCCTTGACGCCGTCCAGCGTGCCCGTCTTGATGTGCATCTGCCCCGCGGCGCCGTTGCCGTTGAAGCGCTTCCTCATGGTGCCGTCGATCGCGGCGAGCGGCAGCGAGGCGACGAACTCCGGCATCAACGGGCTCTTCCACGCCGACTGCAGCAGGCGGCCCAGGCTTTCCGCATCGACGCGCTCCTGGCGCGAAAGGCCGCTGCCGTTCTCGAGCACGAGCTCGGGGAAGGCGAGGCCGTGCGCGTTCAGCCAATCCCGGACGGCGAGCGCCGCGTCTGAGGGGCTTGCCGGCCTCTTGCCGCTTTCGAGGCCTAGCGTGAGGAACAACTGGCGCGCCATCACGTTGTTGGAAAACTTGTTGATGTCGCGCACGACTTCGGCGAGCGGCGGCGACTCCATCGCGGCAAGCAGGCGGGCATCGTTCGGGACGGCGCCGTCGCGCACGCCGCCCTTGATGCTGCCGCCCAATTCCCGCCACAGTTCCTCGAAGATGCCGCGCACGTAGAGCTCGTGCGGCATCACGCCGAGCAGCCAGTCCTTCTGGCCGCAGGAAGCGGAGTAGCTGCCGGTGACGACGAGACGGAAGCGGTCGGCGTGCCGCGTCAGGTCCGCGCGCAGCCCTTCCTTCCAGTCGCCGCAGCCGTTGTTGCCCAGCCGGATGCGATTGACGACGTCGAGGTTGGTCGGCTGCGGCTCGGTGATCAGCCGCACCGTACGCGCGGCGGGGTCGGGCGTCAGGTTCAGGCGTATCGCCTTGAAGCCGACCAGCAGGGCATCGGGGCCGACGTTGTAGGGGCGCAGCGGCTGGTCGTCGAACGCCGCCTCGCCCGCCGGCGCCACCTGGAAGATCGAGCGGTCGAGCACCAGGTCGCCTTCGATGTCGCGGATGCCCTGGGCGCGCAGCTGGCGCAGCAGCAGCCAGAACTGCTCGAACGTCAGCTTGGGATCGCCGCCGCCCCTGATGTAGAGGTTGCCGGCGAGCACGCCGCTGCCTGCCGGCGCATCGGCGTAGATCTCGGTCCGCAACGTATAGGCAGGTCCCAGCATGCCGAGGGCGGTATAGGTCGTGACGAGCTTCATCACCGAGGCCGGATTCATCGGGCGCGCGGCGTTGATGCTCAAGCGCGGCGCCGCGGCGCCGACCTCCCGGACATAGATGGCGACGGCGCTGGGCGGTATCGCGAGCGCCTTCAGCGCGCCGGCGACCGCGGGGGGGATCTCGGTCCTTGCGGCGCCGAGCGTCGCCGCGCTCGGCGAGCCGCTGAGCGAGACCCAGAAAAGGGCGAGTGCGAGGAGATTGCGCATGCGGGTGGACATGCGCAATCTTAGCGAAAGGCGAGCGGAAATTCCGTCCGCGCGGCGCAACGCGTTTCCGGCGCTAGCGCCTCACTGCGTCGTGCGGCCGCTCCACCAGGCGACGAGATCCTTTTCCGGCATCGGCCGCGCCCAGAGATAGCCCTGGCCCATGGTGCAGCCGAGCGTGCTCAGATAGGTCGCCTGCGCCGGATGCTCGACGCCTTCCGCCAGCGACATTTTGCCGAGCTGATGCACCAGGTCGAGCGCGGAGCGGCAGGTGGTGCAGGCCGCCTCGTCGTGCGGCAAGGGCGTGACGAAGGCGCGATCGAGCTTGATCTTGTGCGCCGGGATGTCGTGGATGCGCGCCAGCGTCGAGGTACCCGTGCCGAAGTCGTCGATGGCGATGCGGAAACCGGCCGACGAAAGGTCGGCCAGCCAGTCGAGGAACTCGGTGCCGCCGCTGCCCGCCAGCGATTCGGTGATCTCGAGCTCGATGTCCTTGGCCGAGAGCCTTTCGCTGGACAGGATCTGGGTGACGGTGCGCAGGAAGTCGCCCTGGCGGCTTTGCTGCGGCGAGACGTTGACGGAGATATGCGGAATCGCGATGCCGTTGCGGCGCAGCACCTTGAGCGCGCGGGCGGACAGCGCGAGCATCATCTCGCCGATCTCGGCGATCAGCCCGTTGTCCTCGGCGATCGGAATGAAGCGCGACGGCGCGATGGGCCTGCCGTCGGGGTGCCAGCGGGCCAGCGCTTCCGCCCCTACCGGCAGGCCGGAGTCGATGACCACCTGCGGCTGGAAATGGGCTTCGAAGTCGCCGCCGCCTGCGGCGAGATGCTTCCTCATCAGCTGCGCCGTCTGATGATCGCTGATCGCCTGCTGCGCTTCGATCGGATCCAGCACGAGCAGGTCGATCCGCTTGCCAAGCGCGCGCTGCAAGGCGATGCGCGCCGCGGCGAGCAGTTCCTCGTGGTTGCGCAGGGAATCGGAAAAGGCCACGCCCGCGGTCAGCTCGCTGTCCTCCAGCGTGAGCATGCGCCATGCGCGCGACAGCTCGTCGAGCAGGCCCTTGCGGAAGACGGCGATGAGGATCGGGCCCATCACCACCCAGTTCACGTAGTCGGCCTGGCGCGCCGCGGTTCTCTTGATCTGCCGGCATACCGAGAGATCGATCTCGCCGATGACCAATGCGAGGCCGAGCGGAAATCCCTTTCCGATGAGGAAATCCACTTCGCGCATCATCGCTGCGAAATCGTTTCCGTTCGGGCCGGCGAAATGATGGCCGAAGTCGTCGGGTCCCAGCAACGACGCTCCGGCGAAAGGCAAAGCGCCTCCGTTCCAATCCAGTCTGTTCATGGCAGCCTCTTGGGGTCCGAGAGAGGGATGAAGCTATGGGCCCAGCAACGGCCGCTAGCGGTTTTCCAGCGTGAAGCAGTATCCGAAGATCGGCAGGTGCGGAACGAGCGTGTTCCTCGATGCAAGGAATTGCGCGGCGACGCGCGCTTCCTTGCGCAGCATGAGTTCGACTTCGGTTTCCCGGACGGGGACGGCTTCGAGCTGCGCCAGGTCGACGGCGCCGCGCTTCACGGCCTCGACGAGGTCGAGCCAGAGTTCGGAACGCAGATCGATGTCGCGCAGCTGCTGCACCAGGCGATAGTCCAGCAGCCAGGCGATCGCGATCGGGAACGCCAGCGCCGCGAAGAGCAGCAGGAAGCCCGGCGCGGCGGGAATGACGACGGCGCCCATCGCGTCGATGCTGTAGATCGATATCAGCGCGATTACGCTCGCGGCTGCCACCGACCGAGCCTTGCTTGCCGCGGCCTTCTCGTGCCGGTAGATGCGAAGCCGTGTCTTGACGAGCTTGTCGAAAGTTTCCTGGTCTGCGAGCCACCACGGGGGGAGGGCGGCTGGAGCTTGAGCGTCGATCGGCTTGCCAGCATGTCCGCCGATCGATGTTCGGTCCATGTCCCTGTTGGACGTGAAGGTCATTGCATCCTCCTTTTTCTTTGCGCAACGTACCGATGGCGGGTGCTGGGGCCCGGGCCGGCTTGCGGTAATGGCACTCTAGCGGCGATGCCATAAGCTGCCCAATGGGAGTTTTAAATCCGAGCAATTCGGTGCGGATTGCTCGACGCCGCTTTGACGAAGGCAGCTAGCCGATTGAATCGCCGGACGGCGCGCGTTCGATCGTTTTACCAAAGGCGACAGGCGCGCATATTTGGGCAGTTAATGGCGATCTAAATGGCATACATGAAGGTGGGTAGTCCGATTACCCGCGATCGTGTAATCCGGAAATCGAGCATCGGGACCTTGTCCGGACCGATGGATGCCAGATCGAAAAGGCGTCTGGCCCTTGAAATCTTGAGCGCCACCCCCTACTATTAGCACTCGACGGCGGCGAGTGCTAATAAAGCGACCGCCCGCCAATGCGACCGGCAGGTGAGCCCTGCCACCCGATAATCGTCAGCACAAAGGAGCTAAGTCCATGAAAATTCGTCCTTTGCACGACCGTGTGATCGTCAAGCGCATCGAAGCCGAGCGCACCACGGCCAGTGGCATTGTGATTCCCGATACCGCCGGCGAGAAGCCCGATCAGGGCCAAGTCCTGGCCGTCGGCAACGGCAAGATCCTGGACGACGGCAAGGTCCGTCCCATGGCCGTCAAGGTCGGCGATCGCGTTCTCTTCGGCAAGTACTCGGGCCAGGCCGTCAAGGTCGAAGGCGAGGAACTGCTGGTGATGCGCGAAGAAGACATCATGGGCGTGGTCGAGGCCTGAGCCCGCATCGCGCAAGCCATCTGAAGAATTCAAGGAGATAGAGAATGCCCGCTAAAGAAGTCAAATTCGGCGATTCCGCGCGCGAGCGCATGGTTGCCGGCGTCAACATCCTCGCCGACGCCGTCAAGGTGACCCTCGGCCCGAAGGGCCGCAACGTCGTGCTGGAGCGCTCGTTCGGCGCCCCGACCGTGACCAAGGACGGCGTGTCCGTCGCCAAGGAAATCGAGCTCAAGGACAAGTTCCAGAACATGGGCGCGCAGATGGTCAAGGAAGTCGCTTCCAAGACCTCCGACGTCGCCGGCGACGGCACCACC
The DNA here is from genome assembly GCA_027310465.1 of Rhodocyclaceae bacterium. GTDB lineage: Bacteria > Pseudomonadota > Gammaproteobacteria > Burkholderiales > Rhodocyclaceae > Nitricoxidireducens. Next base: position 842 of record DAIDAU010000395.1, on the reverse strand, counting down.
ACCGCTACCGTGCTGGCCCAGTCGATCGTCCGCGAAGGTATGAAGTTCGTCGCCGCCGGCATGAACCCGATGGACCTCAAGCGCGGCATCGACAAGGCCGTCGTGTCGATCGTCGAAGAGCTGAAGAAGATCTCCAAGCCCTGCACGACTTCGAAGGAAATCGCGCAAGTGGGCGCCATCTCCGCCAACTCCGACCAGGACGTCGGCGACATCATCGCCCAGGCGATGGACAAGGTCGGCAAGGAAGGCGTGATCACCGTCGAAGACGGCAAGTCGCTGGCCAACGAACTCGAAGTCGTGGAAGGCATGCAGTTCGACCGCGGCTACCTGTCGCCCTACTTCATCAACAATCCGGACAAGCAGATCGCCGTCCTGGAGAACCCCTTCATCCTGCTGCACGACAAGAAGGTCTCCAACATCCGCGACCTGCTGCCCGTGCTCGAGCAGGTCGCCAAGGCCGGCCGCCCGCTGCTGATCATCGCCGAGGACGTCGAAGGCGAAGCGCTGGCGACCCTGGTGGTCAACAACATCCGCGGCATCCTCAAGACCGTCGCCGTCAAGGCCCCGGGCTTCGGCGATCGCCGCAAGGCCATGCTGGAAGACATCGCCATCCTCACGGGCGGCACCGTGATCGCCGAGGAAGTCGGCCTGTCGCTGGAGAAGGCCACGCTGAAGGATCTCGGTCAGGCCAAGCGCATCGAGGTCGCGAAGGAAAACACGACCATCATCGACGGCAACGGCAAGGAAGACACGATCAAGGCGCGCGTCGCGCAGATCCGCACCCAGATCGAGGAAGCCACCAGCGACTACGACAAGGAGAAGCTGCAGGAGCGCGTGGCCAA
>DAIDAU010000373.1 GCA_027310465.1 Rhodocyclaceae bacterium | reverse complement strand
ATCGCGCAGAACGAGCTGGTCGACGCGGTCGACGTCGCGCATATCTTCGGCTTCGTCGCCAAGCCGTGGCAGGACTACGAGCTCAAGGCCTGCGTCGCCCAGGCGCTGGCGTATCGCCGCATGGTGCTGGAAAACCGCATGCTCGGCGAGATGGTGAAGAAGGCCCAGGCCTGACATGGAGGCGCCTACGGAGATCCCTGCGATGGGCGACCCCGCCGAGCGGCCCCTGACGCTGCTGTTCGTCGACGACGAGAGCAGCATCCTGTCGGCGCTGCGCCGCCTGTTCCGTCCTTTCGGCTATCGCATCCTGACGGCCGAGAGCGGCGCCGCGGGGCTCGACGTCCTCGCCGCGGAGGAGGTGGATCTCGTCGTCTCCGACATGCGCATGCCGAACATGGACGGCGCCAGCTTCCTGCGCGAGGTGCGCACGCGCTGGCCGGGGGCGGTCAGGCTGCTGCTCACCGGATACGCCGACATCGCGTCGACGATCGAGGCCATCAACCACGGCGAGATCTATCGCTACATCTCCAAGCCGTGGGACGACGACGAGATCGTCCGTACGGTGAAGGACGCGCTCGAGCGCAAGCGGCTCGAGCGCGAGAACCAGCGCCTGGCCGAACTCACGGCGCGGCAGAACGAGCAGCTGAAGGAGCTGAACGCCGGGCTCGAGCAGAAGGTCGCCGAGCGTACGGCGGCGCTTGAGCAGGCGCTCGGCTCGCTCGCGGCTGCGCACAAGGAGCTCAAGCGCGGCTTCATGGGAACGGTGCGCGTCTTCTCCGGCCTCATCGAGCTGCGCGGCGGGCGGCTGGCTGGCCATTCGCGGCGCGTAGCCGAACTGTCGCGCGCGCTGGCGCGGCGGCTCGGGCTCGACGACGCGGAACTGCAGGACCTGCTGATGGCGGCGCTGCTGCACGACATCGGCAAGATCGGGCTGCCCGATGAAGTCCTCGACCGGCCGTTCAACGCCATGTCGGCCACGGTGCGCGCGGAGGTCATGAAGCACCCGGCCACCGGCCAGATGGTGATCCTCGGCATCGACCAGCTCAAGGGCGCCGCGCTGCTGATCCGGCACCACCACGAAAACTTCGACGGCAGCGGCTATCCCGACCGCCTGGTGGGCATGGCGATCCCGCTCGGCGCCCGCATCCTGACGGTGGTGAACGACTACGACGCGCTGCAGATGGGGCTGTTGGTGAACCGCACGCTGACGCCGGCTGAGGCGGTGGCGTTCATCGTCGACAACGGTGGCAAGCGCTACGACCCGCAGGTCGCGCATGCCTTCGCCGCCATGGTCGCCGAGATGCTGCACGACACGATCGCCGAGATGCCGCTGCGGCCCGCCGACGCGAAGCCGGGCATGGTGCTGACGCGCGATCTGCTGCATAAGGACGGCTATCTGCTGCTCGCCAAGGGCCACACGCTGAGCAGCGGCGTCATCGAGCAGCTGGTGAAGCTGGAGACCGGCGAGAACCTGACGCTAACGCTGTTCATCAGGCAAGAGGGCAAGTGACGGGCGGGCGCGTACCGGCCCAGGCGGCGCCCGCGGCCGGCGACCTGGTGCGGGACGTCGGCAGCCTGGTGACGCTGCCCGACGTCTATCTGCGCATCAGCCGGCTCATCGACGATCCGCACAGCTCGGCGGCGGACATCGCCCGGGCGATCGGCCAGGACCCGGCATTCACGCTGCGCCTGCTGCAGGTCGCCAACAGCGCGCTCTACCATTTCCCCTCGGAGGTGGGCACGGTGGCCAAGGCGGTGTCCATCATCGGCACCGCGCAGATCCGCCATCTCGCGCTGTCGATGTCGGTCGCCAAGTGCTTCGCCGCGTTGCCGAACGACCTCGTCTCGATGGCGAACTTCTGGCGCCACAGCCTGCTCTGCGCGCTGGTGGCGCGCCACCTCGCCGGGGAAGCGCGCCGCTGCGATCCCGACGCGATGTTCACCGCCGGCCTGCTGCACGACATCGGCGAACTGGTCATCTTCAACCGCATGCCGCAACAGGCGCGCGAGGCGCTGGCGCGGGTCATCGACAGCGGCGACGAGCTCCCGGTGTACGAGGCCGAGCGCCAGGTCATGAGCTTCGACCATGCCGCGGTCGGCGGCGAACTGGCGCGGCACTGGCGGCTGCCGGCGCTGCTCGAGGAGTGCATCGCCTGCCACCACGACATCGCCGCGGCGACGCTGCATCCGCGCGAAGCGGCGATCGTGCACATCGCCAACAGCCTGGCGCTGATGGCGGAGCTCGACACGCTGGACCCCGAGAGCGTGACGCCGATCACCCCGCTGGCCTGGCTGCAGGCGGGGCTGGAGCCGGATTGCAGCGAACCCGCGGTGCGCGCGGCGCAGGCGGCCGTCGCCGGGATAGAGCAGCTGTTCAGTCCCAGCCAATAGATTTGGATTTCCCCGAGAACGATGATTGCCCCGACCCCCGCAATCTCCGCCGCCGACCGACCCCCGCCGCTCCCCGCGCTGCCCGGCTTCGAGCACGTGCGGCGCAACTGGAACGCGCGCCTGTCGGCCTACGCCGCACGCATCCTGCCGGGCGAGTACTACGTGACGCGGGGCGGCGAGGCCGTCAGCACGACGCTGGGCTCGTGCGTCGCCGCCTGCATCCGCGATCGCGTTCGCGGCATCGGCGGCATGAACCATTTCATGCTGCCGGCTTCCGCCGGCGACCCCGACGACTGCAGGGCGGCCGGCCTCGGCGCCGCCACGCGCTACGGCAACCACGCGATGGAGCACCTGATCAACGAGATCATGCGCAACGGCGGCCGGCGCGAGAACCTCGAAGTGAAGATCTTCGGCGGCGGCCGCATCATGGAGCAGCTGACCGACGTCGGCGCGCGCAACATCGCCTTCGTGCGCGACTACCTGAGCGCCGAAGGTTTCAGCGCGGCCGCGGAGGACGTCGGCGACGTCTATCCGCGCATGGTGGTCTATTTCCCCGCCAGCGGCGTGGCCAAGGTGAAGCGGCTGCGCTCGCTGCACCACAACCTGATCGCCGGCCAGGAGGCCAGCTACGCCGGCAGCATCGCCGCCGGGCCGGTCGGCGGCGACGTCGAACTTTTCTAGCGATCGCCGTGGCTATAATCGACTCGGCATCTTGCCCCCGACCCATTGCCGGTAGTTGCCCATGCACTCGCCGCCGGATCAGCCGCTGAAAGTCCTCGTCGTCGACGACACGTCGACCAACCGGCACATCCTCCAGGTGTTCCTCGCCAAGCTCGGCTACGAACTGGCGTTCGCCGCCGACGGCGCGCAGGCCGTCGAGCGGTTCGCCGCCGAGCGGCCCGATCTGGTGCTGATGGACGTCATGATGCCGGTGATGGACGGCTTCGAAGCGACGCGGCGCATCAAGCGCAGCTGCAACGGCCGCTGGGTGCCGGTGGTGTTCCTCTCGGCGCTCGACAAGGAGGAGAACCTCGTCGCCGGCCTCGACGCCGGCGGCGACGACTACCTGTTCAAGCCCCTCAGCTTCACCGTGCTCGACGCCAAGCTGCGCTCGCTGGAGCGCACGCTGCGCATGCAGCGCGCGCTCGAAGAGACGCAGCGCGACCTGCAGCGCTACCGCGACCGCCAGGAGGCGGAGAACGTGCTCGCGCACGACGTCATGCAGCGCCAGATGGTGCGCGAGGGCGGCGGCGATCCGCGCGTGCAGCAGTGGCTGGCGCCGGCGGCGAACTTCAGCGGCGACATCGCCGTCACCGCGACGTCGCCCGACGGCTGCCTCTATGCGCTGCTGGCCGACGCGACCGGCCACGGCCTCTCGGCGGCGATCAGCGCGCTGCCCGTGCTGTCGGTGTTCCACGGCACGGCGCGGCGCGGCCTGCCGCTCGGCGTGATGGCCTGCGAGATCAATCGCCACCTGCGCGCGACGCTGCCCGCCGGACGCTTCGTCGCCGGCACGCTGGTGCGCGTCGCCGGCCGTTCGCGCTATGCCGAGGTCTGGGTCGGCGGCATGCCCTCGATGCTGCACGTCGACGCCGGCGGCGCCGTGATCGCAGAGCTGGAATCGAAGCACCTGCCGTTCGGCGTGGTGGAGAGCAGCGAGGCGATGGCGGAAGTCGAGGTGATCCCGTATGCGCCCGGCAGCCAGCTGACGCTGTATTCGGACGGGCTGGTCGAGGCTGCTCGCGCCGGCGGCGCGCCGTTCGGACTCGAGCGCCTGGAGACCGCGCTCGCCGCGGCGCCGCCGGCGGGGCGGCTGGCGGCGGTGCGGGACGCCGTGGCGCGCCATCTCGGCACGGCGCAGCCGCACGACGACATCTCGATGATATTGATCGATTGCGTTTGAAGCGTTGTCCTGGTCTTCCTGGGCGATCAGCGACGAGATCAAGGCCAGCGTGCCGGTTGGAGGCCTGCAAGGATTGAGGGCGCGGCCCCCGCTGCGCTACATCTGCTGGTAGATCGGCCCTTCGCCGCCCTGCGACGTGACCCACTCGATGTTCTGCGT
>DAIDAU010000368.1 GCA_027310465.1 Rhodocyclaceae bacterium | reverse complement strand
GGGTGGCGCTCGCCCGTCGTGCCGGGCAGGTTCATCTGCTCGACCTCGCCGAACACGTCCTCGGGCGCGACCATCATGATCGCGGCCTCCGAACGCGCCAGGAAGACGTGCACGGCGCGGTTCAGCTCGTCGGTCATGTCGGGCAGCGTCACCGGGTCGACGCCGGCGCCGGCGGGCAGCAGGTGCTCGCGCTCGAGCGCCGCCAGCAGGCGCGCGCGTTCGCCGGTGCGCGCCACCACCTGTTCCTCGCGCGCGGCCGCCGAGGGGAACAGGTCGAGGCCGGCGCGCAGGTCGAGATCGCGCCCGAGCCAGTGGCCCCGCAGGGTCGGCAGGTCGTGCGTGCCGACGGAGACCAGCGCCTGCGCCGGATATTCGCCGGGCCGGGGCAAGGCCTGATCGGGACGATGCTCGAGATGCAGCGGCCGGCACGACATGGCGCCGAGCGCGCGCATCGCCTCGCGCACTTCGTCGGGCACCGTGCCGAGGTCCTCGCCGATCACCAGGCAGCGGTTGCGCCGGCTCTCCAGCGCCAGGATGCCGAGCAGGTCGGCGAACGGATAGCAGACGTAGCCGCCCTCGGACGCCGGCCGCCCGCGCGGCACCCAGTACTGGCGCATCAGGCCCATCACGTGGTCCATGCGCAGCCCGCCGGCGTGGCGCATGTTGGCGCGCAGCACGTCGATCAGCGGCGCGTAGGCGGCCTCGCGCAGGCGCTGCGGGATCAGCGGCGGCAGGCCCCAGTCCTGGCCGCGCAGGTTGATGACGTCGGGCGGCGCGCCCACCGAGGCGTCGAGCGCGAAGAGTTCGCGCTGCGCCCACACCTCGGCGCCGCCGCGGTCGGCGCCGACGGCGAGATCGAGATAGAGGCCGACGCCGAGGCCCAGTTCCCACGCGCGCCGCCCGGCGGCGGAGAGCTGGCGCTCGGCTTCCCATTGCAGGTACTCGTAGAACTCCACGCGCTCGGCGTGCGCGCGGCAGAATTCCGCGACCGCCGGCGAGCGCGGATCGCGATATTCGTCCGGCCAGGCCGGCCAGCCCCAGATCGCGGCGTCGCGCCGGTGGAAGTGCTCCTGCAGCGCCTCGAAGCGGGCGAGGTCGGCAAGCGGCGCGCCGGCCTCGGCGCAGTAGGCTTCGAAGGCGCGTCCGCGCGTGCTGCGCGGCAGCAGGTGCAGGCGGCGGAAGTCGGCGAACAGCAGCTCGAGCACGCGCCCCTTGGCGGCCGCGACGCCTGCGTAGTCCACGAGGTCGGCGCCGCGCAAGGCGCGCAGTCCGGCCTGGAAGTCGTCGCCCGGCACCAGCTTGCGCGCCTCCTCGCAGGCGGCGAATTCGGGAATCGCCTCGACGTCCAGATAGAGCGTGTTCCACCGGCTGCGGCTCGAAGGCCCGTAGGGGCTGGCGTTCTCCGGCCGGTCGGGAAACAGCGCATGCAGCGGGCTCGCCCCGACCGCGCCGGCGCCCGACGCCGCCGCCAGCTCCACCAGGCGATAGAGGTCGGAAAGATCGCCGACGCCCCAGTTGCGCTCGGAGCGCAGGCTGTAGAGCTGGACCTGCAGGCCCCAGACGCGGCCGCCGCCGTAGAGCGCGGGCGGCTGGTAGCAGCGCCGCGGCGCGACGATCAGGCGGGTTTCGCCGAGCGCCGCGCCGTCGCCGTCCGTCAGGGCGAAGCGGTGATAGCCGAACGCGAGGTCGGGCGGCAGCGGCAGCGCCAGGCGGATGAACCATTCGCGGCCGAGGCGCCGCGCGTCGAGGCGCCCGAGGCTCTCGGCGGCCATCTCGCCGCCGGCCGTCTCGCCGTCCTCGAGCGTCAGCCGCCAGCGCAGGCGGCCGCCGCGCCGCGCGTTCGGCAGGGCGACCGGCACGTGCGGATTCGCTTCGCCCTCGCGCAGCACCCGCACCGGCGGCAGCGGGCGGCGCCATTCGCGTCCCTCGAGCTCGTCGATCGCCGCGGCCGCCTGCTCCTCGTCGGCGCAGGCGATGCCCAGCGCCGCGAGCAGCGCCGCCTTGGTTTCGTCGGACGCGCGATGGGGCTTGCCCCAGGCATCGCGATACTCGGTGAGGATGCCGGCAAGCGCGCACAGCCGGTCGAGTACCGGAGCCGGGATCATGGACCGCTATCCGCCTCCTCGATCAGCCACACCACCGACCATGCGAGCAGCGTGCCGTGGCGCAAGGCGTCGTCGGCGGCCGCCGGCACCGCGTGGAGCAGGCGGCCGCCCGGCCGCGCGATGCCGCTCGCCGCGTCGGCGGAGAAGTTCGCGGCGACCGCCAGCCGCGATCCGTCGCCGAGCGTCCACACCGCCGTCAGCGCGCGCGCGCCGAAGCTGCGCCGCTGCGCGCCGTCGCCCCTGATGCCGATCAGGCGCGGCACGATCTCGCGCCGGCGCAGCGCGAGCAGTTCGCGCGTGCGCTCGAGGCGGGCCGCGTGCGGCGCCTCGCCCGCGCTTTGCCAGTCGAGGCGGCTCTTCAGGAAGGTCTCCTCGGCATTCGGGTCGGGGATGCGCCGGCGCGCCGCCGGATCGGCGAAGCCGGCAAAGCGCGCGAACTCGTCGCGGCGCCCGAGCGTCACCGCCTGCGCCAGCTCGGGGCTGAAGTCGCAGAAGAACAGGAAGGGCTGCGCGGCGGCGAATTCCTCGCCCATGAACAGCAGCGGCGGGAAAGGCGCGAGCAGCAGCAGGCTGGCCGCGGCGTCGACGGCGAGCGGGCCGGCCAGCGCGCCGATGCGTTCGCCGAAGGCGCGATTGCCGATCTGGTCGTGGTTCTGCAGGAAGCAGACGAAGGCCGTCGACGGCAGGCCGGCGGTGGACTCGCCGCGACCGATGCCGCCGCGGAAGGCGGAAGGCTCGCCCTGCCAGGCGAAGCCGGCGGCGAGGCAGCGGCACAGGTGGGCGGCCGGCGCGGCGGCATAGTCGGCGTAGTAGCCGTCCTTCTCGCCGGTCAGCAGCACGTGCAGCGCGTGATGCAGGTCGTCGTTCCATTGCGCGTCGTAGAGCTTCGCGGCGTCGGGCGCGTGGCGCAGGTAGCGCGCCTCGTTGTCGTCGTTCTCGAGCACCAGGTGCACGTGGCGGCGGCGCCCCGGCCCGTTGCGCACCGCCTCGGCGAGATCGATCAGCAGGCGCTGCCGCGCGGTCGACGGGACGGCGTGCACGGCGTCGAGGCGCAGGCCGTCGAGATGGAATTCCTCGAGCCAGTAGAGCGCGTTGTGGATGAAGAAGTCGCGCACGACGTCGCCGGCCGGGCCGTCGAAGTCGATGGCGTCGCCCCACGGCGTCTTGCGGCGGTCGGTGAAGAAGGGCGCCGCATAGCAATGCAGATAATTGCCTTCCGGCCCGAAGTGGTTGTAGACGACGTCGAGCAGCACCATCAGTCCGCGCGCGTGCGCCGCCTGCACCAGCGCCTTCAGGTCCTCGGGCCGGCCGTAGGCGCTGTCCGGCGCAAACGGCAGCACGCCGTCGTAGCCCCAGTTGCGCCGCCCGGCGAAGTCCGCCACCGGCATCAGCTCGACGGCGGTGATGCCGAGCCCGGCCAGATAGTCGAGGCGCTCGACGACGCCGGCAAACGTGCCTTGCGGCGAGAAGGCGCCGACATGCAGCTCGTAGATCGCCGCCTCGTGCCACGGCCGGCCGGCCCAGCCGTCGTCCTGCCATTCGAAGTCGTCGGGATCGATCACTTCGCTGGCGCGATGCACGTCGTCGGGATTGAAGCGCGACGCCGGATCGGGCACCTCGAGCCCGCCGTCGATGCGGAAGCGATAGCGGTCGCCGGCGGCTACGCCTTCGGCGAGCAGTTCGAACCAGCCGTCGGCCTTGCCCTGCATCGCAAGCACCCGCGGGTCGGCGTCGCTGCCGAGGCAGAGCTCGACGCTGGCGGCGGACGGGGCCCAGAGGCGGAAGCGGACGCCGCCTTCGATGAGTTGGGCGCCGAAGGGCATTGGGTGGTGGCGTTTCATGCGGGGTGGTCCTTTGTGCTTCGTGCTGTCCGGGCGGGAGCTTTGGGAGCGCCGAGGGAGGCGGGTGGCCGAATCCCTCCATGTCCCCCGGCGGCAAGAAGCACGCCGCCTCCTCCTTTACTTACGGGATTCGGCCACCCGCCTCCCTCGGCTCCACGCCCTGCCGTTCTGGACGTATCGGGCCGGCACCATGGTTCCGGCTCGTGCCGATGGGGTGCCCTGCTGCGCGTAAGTAAAGGAGGAGGCGCCGGCCTTTTGGCGCCGGGGGACATGGAGCGCAGCAGGGCACCCCGTCGGCACGAGCGAGCACCATCGCCAATGTTCACTTCAACTCTCTCTCCTGCGTACCATCGGAATGCACAAGACGCAGCAGCGCCATCGACCGCCCCTCGATGCGATAGGCCTCGCCGCCCCGTTGCGACGGCACCGACGCATCGGGCTCGGCCGTGTCGAACAGCAGTTCCCAGGACTCGCCCTCGTTGCCGGGCAGGCGGAAGGGCACCGGCTCGTGATGGGCGTTGAACAGCAGCAGGAAGCTGTCGTCGCGCACCAGCCGGCCGTGGACGTCGCGCTCGTCGAGGCCGCTGCCGGCGAGGAACATGCCGAGGCAGCGCGCGAACGAGGCCTTCCATTCGGCGTCGCTCATCTCGCGGCCGTCGGGATCGAGCCACAGCACATCCTTGACGCCGCCGCCCTTGATGGAGCGGCCCTGGAAGAAGCTGCGGCGGTGGAACACCGGATGGTCGCGCCGCAGGCCGGCGACGCGGCGCACGAAGTCGAGGAACTCCTGCTGGCCCGCGTCGAGCTGCCAGTCGACCCAGCTGAGCTCGTTGTCCTGGCAATAGGCGTTGTTGTTGCCGTCCTGCGTGGCGGAGAGCGCATCCTTGGCGAGCAGCATCGGCACGCCCTGCGACAGCAGCAGCGTCGCGATCAGATTGCGCTTCTGGCGCTCGCGCAGCGCGACGATTTCTGGATCGTCGCTCGGGCCTTCGGCGCCGCAGTTCCACGACAGGTTGCGGTCGCTGCCGTCGTGGTTGTCGTCGAGGTTCGCTTCGTTGTGCTTGCCGTTGTAGCTGACGAGGTCCTGCAGCGTGAAGCCGTCGTGCGCGGTGACGAAGTTGATGCTGGCGTAGGGCCGCCGACCGCTCGAGGCGTAGAGGTCGGAGGAGCCGGTGATGCGGTAGGCGAACTCGCCGATCAGGCCGCCGTCGCCCTTCCAGTAGGCGCGCGCGCTGTCGCGGTAGCGGTCGTTCCACTCGACCCAGCCGGCCGGGAAGTTGCCGACCTGGTAGCCGCCCTCGCCGAGGTCCCACGGCTCGGCGATCAGCTTGACGCGCGAGATCACCGGGTCCTGGTGGATGATGTCGAAGAAGGCGCCGAGACGGTCGACCTCGTGCAGCTCGCGCGCCAGCGCCGAGGCGAGGTCGAAGCGGAAGCCGTCGACATGCATTTCCTGCACCCAGTAGCGCAAGCTGTCCATGATCAATTGCAGCACGCGCGGATGGCGCAGATTCAGGGTATTGCCGCAGCCCGTATAGTCCATGTAGAAGCGGGCGTCCTCGGCCAGCAGCCGGTAGTAGGCGGCGTTGTCGATGCCGCGGAAGCACAGTGTCGGCCCGAGCTCGCTGCCCTCGGCGGTGTGGTTGTAGACGACGTCGAGGATCACCTCGATGCCGGCCGAATGCAGCGTCTTCACCATGGTCTTGAATTCCTGCATGGCGTCGCCGGCGGCGTAGCGCGCATCGGGCGCGAAGTAGCCGATCGAGTTGTAGCCCCAGTAGTTGGAGAGTCCCTTCTCGACCAGGTGGCGGTCGTCGACGAAGGTGTGCACGGGCATCAGTTCGACGGCGGTGACGCCGAGGCGCTGCAGGAAGTCGATCACCGGCGCCGTGGCGAGTCCGGCGTAGGTGCCGCGCAGGGCCGGCGCGATCTCCGGATGCAGCTGGGTGAAGCCCTTGACGTGCAGCTCGCAGATCAGGGTCTCGCTCCACGGCGTGCGCAGCGGACGGTCGTCGCCCCAGGTGAACGCCGTGTCGACGACGCGGCACTTGGGCATGCCCGCCGCGCTGTCGCGGCGATCGATCGAGAGGTCGGGCTGGCGGTGGCCGAGGCGGTAGCCGAAATGCGCGTCGCTCCAGCGCACGGTCCCGGCGATGTCGCGCGCGTAGGGGTCGAGCAGCAGCTTGGCGGGATTGAAGCGATGCCCCGACTTCGGCTCGAAGGGGCCGTGCACGCGATAGCCGTAGAGCAGCCCGGGACGCGCTTCCGGCAGGTAGCAGTGCCATACCTGGTCGGTCTGCTCGGCGAGTTCGATGCGTTCGGTCTCGCGCCGGCCCTTGGCGTCGAACAGGCACAGCTCGACCTTGGTGGCATGCTCGGAGAACAGCGCGAAATTCACGCCCTGGCCGTCCCAGGTGGCGCCGATCGGGTAGGACTCGCCCGGCCAGACCGCCCGGATCGCTGCGTTCATGGCAGGTCCCTCCGGTCGTAGTGGCCGCGGCGGCCGACGATGCCGCGCGCCATGACCACGATGCCCGATGCCGTGACGTGGAAGTTCGGCTCGGACGGCGCCTTGCCGTGGCCCAGGCGCGCGCCGGCGGCGATCTCGTTGAAGCGGTCGACGATGACGCCGCGCAGGCGGGCGCCGCGGCGGATCACCACGAAGTCCATGACGATAGAATCCTCGATGTGCACGTCGTCCTCGATCATCACTTCGCGGCGCACGATCGAATTGCGGATCGTCGCGCCCTTGATCATGGTGCCGTCGCCGATCAGGCTGTGGTGGATGCGCGCCTCGGCGATGCGCGCGCTCGGGCCCTGGTAGTTGCTCGAGGTGATCGGCCAGCGCGGGTTGAAGACGTTGAAGCGCGGCTCGATGCCGAGCACATCCATGTTGGCGGCGTAGTAGGCGTCGATGGTGCCGACGTCGCGCCAGTAGGCCGGCTCCTCGTAGGCGCGCACGCCGGGCACCTGATTCTGCTAGAAGTTGTAGGCGCAGACGCGGCAGCCGCCGGCGGCGATCAGGCGCGGCAGCACGTGGCG
>DAIDAU010000333.1 GCA_027310465.1 Rhodocyclaceae bacterium | reverse complement strand
GTCGCGCCTGGGCGCATTGCCCCAGTCGCCGTCCTCGACCTGGATTGCGAGGTTCGCCGAGTGCGCCGCGGCGGCGCCCGACAGCGCGAAGGCGAAACCGACGATCAGCTTGGTCAGGCGCATGGATGTGCAATCGTTTCGGATGATGCGCATCCGAGCAACTCGCGGGCCAGGCCCGGTCCGATCCGACTTCCTTCAGGCGCGCGGCTTGGCGCGGGACGATCGAGATTTCCGCTGCCCGTCATTGGTGCAATAAGGTTCGCCGCCGCACGAATCCGGTGCTATCGTAAATTTTCCGCTGTTGCGGTCTTTGCGGGCGACGGCTGACGCGCAACCATCTTGTCAGCGGCGCGCAAGGGAGGCTTGGTCTCTATTCCGCGGCCAAGGCCGCCACGATTCCGGACGGCACGACGCTCAACGTCTATCGCGACGGGACAGCCGTGCGGAAAAGTGCGAACCGGGGGGGAATTCTTCATGACAATAATGTAACTATTCGGAAAGCTGCGTGTAAGATACCCGGGCGCATGATGGTTTTACCCTTAACCACGAAGGAGATGTGACATGAAAAAGTATCTTCCCTTGATCACCGCCATCCTGCTGGCCAGCGCCGGCGCCTACGCTGCGGAAGGCGATGATCGCGGCAAGGACAATCACGAGGAAGGCATGGGCGGCCACGCCATGCACGAACTGCAGAAGCAGAAGCCGGCCACGGCCGCGGACGTCAAGAAGGAGCGCGAAAGCCAGAAGAGCATGGACCGCGGCGCCAACAACCACGAGGAAGGCACCGGCGGACACGCCCTCTACGAGCTCAAGAAGGCGAAGCCCGCGACCAAGGAACAACTGAAGAAGAAAGCCGAGCAAGAGAAGACGCTCGACCGGGGGACGGACAATCACGAAGAGGGTACCGGCGGCCACGCCATGCACGAGCTGCAGAAGGACCTGCAGAAGGGCAAGTAGGCTGCCGCTCGTACGCCCGACTCTTTACCAAGAGTGAACTGGGGCCCGGCTTGCGCCGGGCCCCTTCTTTCAAACTCTTCCGCCCGGCGGCGCTGCACCGCGCCCGTCGGAGACCCCGAGCGCGGGGGCTGTGCGCGCTCTACGAATCCTCCGGCACCGGCGCCTGCCACTCGAAGCTGCCCTGCTGGCCCGCGAACAGTCGCTGGGCGTTGCCGGTCAGTTCGTGCAGGCGCTTGTGCAGCGGCTTCGGCGTCAGGTTGGACAGCGGCGCTTCGCCGAAGACCGGCTGCCGCGCATAGACCTGGGTGTCGCCGGCGACGGCTTCGATGCGGCACGCGATGCCCAGCGCCGAGTCCTTCTTCGCCTGCGCCACCGCTGCGAGCTCCGCGCCGACGCCGTCGATGTACTCGCGCAAGCTCCGCATCTCGTCGTTGAGCGCCGCCGCCTTGCGCAGGCTCGGGGCGACGCGCGCGAGCAGCGTTTCCCACTGCGCCTGCTGCGCCGGGTTCAGCGCGATGGCCTTGGCCTTGATGGGCGGCGCCATCGCCGCGTAGGTTTTCATGTCGGGCTGGGCGGCGAGCGCCTGCAGCGCAGCGCTCAGCTGCTCGATCTTCCTGCCGGCTTCGGCGCGGCCGGACTCCAGCGCCTTGCGCTGGTCCGCGAACGGCGTCAGGTCCGGCAGCATCAGGATCACGCGCGTCGGCACGTCGCGGCGCGCCGACGCGTTCTGCAGCGCCACGCTGCGCGCCGCGATGGTGCAGCCTTCGGCGTGCTCGATGACCGCCTCGTTGGCGACGATGTCGCTGTTGACGGCGCGGCCGATGCGAACGCGGTCGGCGATGATCATCGAGCCCTCCGCGCGGTCGACCGTGATCTCGCCGCCGCGCGCTTCGAGCAGCGCGCGCGAGGCGGCGCCGTCGACCGCGATGGCGCCGTTGGGGGCGTGCACGGCGCCGCCGCTGACGTTCTGCTTGATGCCGACGCGGCCGCCGTCCGAGAGGACGTTGCCGAAGACGTCGGCGAAGAAGGTCATGTTGTGGCCTTCGACGACGCGCTTCTCCTGCACCTCGCCGTGCTCCTCGTAGTCGTCGCCGGCGAGTGCGAGGTCGCCGGTGGTGCGCATGCTGACGCCTTCGCGGCTGACGATCTTGTCGACGATGGAGATCTGTCCCGAGGCGGCGTCGATGTCGAGGAAGCCGTTCTGCGCCGCCACCACGTATTCGGCCGCGCCCTCGCGGACCACCTTGGTGCCCGGTCCGGCGAGGGTGCCGAGGTCGAAATCCTTGACGATCGGCGGCGGCACTTCCTTGCCGTCCACGTTCCAGCCCGCGTGCCCGGCGATGCGCGGCACCTTCTTGAACAGCCGGGTGCCGGCGCCGACCTGCGGGAAGCGGTTGCGGTAGTGGCGCAAGTCCATGCGCCCGTTGCCCAGCAGCCGCGGCGCGTCGTCGCGATGCAGCAGGTTCGTCTGCTCGTCGATGCCGGCGTCCTTGCCGGCCACCGGCGCCCTGGCCGCGGCGATCGTCAGGCGCGCGGCCTGGTCGCGCGCGATGGCTTCGCGCACGGCCTTGGCGTCGATGCCGAAACGCACGCCCTTGTCCCACAGCGCGGCGACGAACTCGTCGAAGTCGGGATGGAGGCGCTCGACCGACTTGCGCTTGCCGCCGGGCATCGCCGGATCGTCCTCTTCGCGCTCGAGCTCGATCGGCTCGAACAGGTACTCGGCCGACTTGCCGTCGGCACCGGTCTTCACGCCGCGGTAGATGTCGCGCCGCTCCGACGGGAACGCCACGACGTCGCGCGCGATGCGCAGCAGCGGCGGCCGCCCCTTACGCTTGCAGTCGAGCAGGGCGCGGTCGATGTCGGCGGGTTCCCAGAGGAACACGAGGTCGAGGAAGGCTTCGTAGTCGAGCTCGTCGAAGCGCGCGCCGGCGGCGAAGACGGTCTGCGCGAACTCGGCGAAGGGGTGGCCGCTCTCGAGCGCCGCGAGGTTGACGTAGAGCCCGTCGTCCTTGCGCTGCACGAATCCCGGCAGCAGGATCTGGCCGGCCTTGAGGTCGACGACGTTCGCGATGATCGACGGAAAGCTCATAGTTCGCGCAATCGCCTGCCGGCGGCCGCCAGCGTCTCGTCGCTCTTGGCGAAGCAGAAGCGCACGACGCGGTGGTCCTCGGCGGTCGGGTAGAACACCGATGCCGGGATGGTGGCGACGCCGTGCTCGCGCGTCAAGCGCTCGGCGAAGGCCTGGTCCGGCTCGTCCGAGATCGCCGCGTAGCGCGCCAGCTGGAAGTAGGTGCCGGCGCAGGGCAGCAGCTCGAAGCGCGAGGCGGCGAGCTCGGCGCGCAGGAAATCGCGCTTCTGTTCGTAGAAGCCGGCGAGCCCGGCGGCGAAGCCCGGCTCTTCGCGCATGAAATCGGCCAGCGCCAGTTGCGCCGGGTGGTTCACGCAGAACACGATGAACTGGTGCGCCTTGCGGAACTCCGCCGTCAGCGCGCGCGGCGCCAGGCAGTAGGCGATCTTCCAGCCCGTCATGTGGTAGGTCTTGCCGAAGCTGGAGACGACGAAGCTGCGCTCGGCCAGCGACGGCGTGCGGCAGACGCTCTCGTGCCGCGCGCCGTCGAACACCATGTGCTCGTAGACTTCGTCGGCCAGCACGACGATGCCGGTGTCGCGCGTGACGCGCGCGAGCATTTCCATATCGGAGGCCGACCAGACTGCGCCGCTCGGATTGTGCGGCGTGTTGATGACGATCATGCGCGTCTTCGGCCCGACCAGCGCGCGCACTTCGTCCCAGTCCGGACGGTAGCCGGGGAAGCGCAGCGTGGCGCAGACGGCCTTGCCGCCGTTGAGCTCGATCGCCGGCACGTAGGAATCGTAGACCGGCGCGAAGACGATCACCTCGTCGCCGGGCCGCACGCAGGCGGCGACCGCCGTGTAAATCGCCTGCGTCGCGCCGGCAGTGACGGTGATCTCGCCGTCGACGTCGTAACGGGCGCCGTAGAGCCGCTCCGCCTTCTGCGCGATCGCCTCGCGCAGCGGCAGCGCGCCGGCCATCGGCGCGTACTGGTTGCTGCCGGCGGCCATGTGATGCGCGACGCGCTCGACGAGGCGCGGCGGCGGCGAGAAGTCCGGGAATCCCTGCGACAGGTTGATGGCGCCGTGCTCGGCGGCGAGGCGCGACATCACCGTGAAGATCGTGGTGCCGACCTGCGGCAGCCGCGACGGGACGCCCGCGAAGGCCATCAGTCCACCGACAGCAGTTCCACTTCGAAGATCAGCGTGGCGTTGGGGGGAATGACGCCGCCGGCGCCGCGCGCGCCATAGCCCAGATGCGGCGGTATCGTCAGCTTGCGCACGCCGCCGACCTTCATGCCCTGCACCCCCTCGTCCCAGCCGGCGATGACGTGGCGCGCGCCGAGCGCGAATTCGAACGGCTCGTCGCGGTCCTTGCTTGAATCGAACTTGTTGCCGTCGGTGAGCCAGCCGGTGTAGTGCACCGTGACGTACTTGCCGGCCACAGCGGGGTCGCCTTCGCCGACCAGGGTGTCTTCGATGACGAGGCCGCTGGCCGTCGTGGTGGGGTCGCTCATGCCATGCTCCTTGCGAAATCAATGCTTGATTATGCCTTTAGTGCGGTATTGATGCAGCCGCTGCCCTAACTGCCCTCCTCGGCGGGGGCATCACCGCGCTCAGCCGAGCAGCCGGACGATGGCTTCGCCGACCTTCTCGGGCCGGAAGGGCTTGAGGATGTAGCCGCGGGCGCCGGCCTTGCCCGCCTGGACGATGGCGTCGCGATTGGCGTTGCCGGTGACCATCATGATCTTGGCGGCGGGATACGCGGCATGGATCGTCTGCAAGGCCTCCAGGCCGCCCATGACGGGCATGTCGAGGTCGAGGCAGACGATCTCGGGGCGGTGCCGGGTGACGAGGTCGACGGCGATCTTGCCGTCGCTCGCTTCGCCGACGACGGCGACGCCGACGCGCTCCAGGATGGCCTTGAGCAACTGCCGCATGGTGGCGCTGTCGTCGGCGATCACCGCCTTGGCGCGCGGCGGCACCGCCTCGGCGCCCGCCGGCTGCTGCGCGGCGGCGAGCAGGCGGCGGGTGTGCGCCACCTGGCCCAATTCCTTGAGGATCTTGTCCGGCGAGAACGGCTTGCGGATGAAGCCCGCCGCGCCGGCCTCGGCGGCGGCGCTTTCGAGATCGGCATCCACCGTGCCGGTGACCATGACCACGGCGACGGTGGGATGGGCGGCGTGGATCTGCCTGAGCAGCTCGAGGCCGTCGGCGTCGGGCAGGTTGTAGTCGAGGCAGACGATGTCGGGCTCGAAGCGCTCGACGTTGGCCAGCACGCCGCTGCCGCTGGCGAGGTCGGCGACGACGCGGAAGCCCTCCTCGGAAAGCAGCCCGCGCAGCATGCTGCGCACGGCGGCGGCGTCGTCGACGATGAGTACCTTGGGCGGGAGCGCAGGCATGATGCCAGGCTAGCCCAATACTTCCGGCTTGAACAGGCGCTCGGCCTCCTCCGGCGCCAGCGGCCGCGAGAAGTAGTAGCCCTGGAACTTGCTGCAGCCGAGCCCCGCCAGCGCCGCGAGCTGGGCGTCGCGCTCGACGCCTTCGGCGAGCACGTCGATGCCGAGGCTGCGCGCCAGCGCGACGATGGCGGCGACGATGGCGGCGTCGTCCTTGTCGTCGGTGAGGTCGCGTACGAAGCTCTGGTCGATCTTGAGCTTGTCGACGGGGAAGCGCTTGAGGTAGGCGAGGCTCGAGTAGCCGGTGCCGAAGTCGTCGATGGCGAGGCGCACGCCCATCTTCGACAGCGCCTCCAGCTTGGCCAGCGTCTCGTCGAGATCGACCATCAGCATCGACTCGGTGATCTCGAGCTCGAGCATTTCGGCCGGCTGCCCGGCCTCGTCGAGCGCGGCGCGCACGGTGTCGACGAGGTCGGTCTGGCGGAACTGGCGCGGCGACAGGTTGACCGAGACCGGGAGGCGCGGCCACCCCGCCTCCTGCCAGCGGCGGTTCTGCCGCAAGGCCTCGCGCAGCGCCCAGGCGCCGATCGGCAGGATCAGGCCGGTCTCCTCGGTCACCGGAATGAACTCGCCCGGCGCGATCATGCCGTGGTCGGGATCCTGCCAGCGCAGCAGCGCCTCCATGCCGCAGACGCAGCGGTGCTGGAGGTCGATCAGCGGCTGGTAGTGCAGGCGGAACTGCTCGCTCTCCAGCGCGCCGCGCAGCCGGTGCTCGAGCGTGAAGAAGCGCTCGGCCTCGCTGTTCATCAGCGGCGCGAAGAACTGGAAGTTGTTGCGGCCCGGCTCCTTGGCGTGGTACATCGCCGTGTCGGCGTTCTTCATCAGCGCATAGACGTCGGCACCGTCCTCGGGGAAGATGCTGATGCCGATCGACGGCGTGACGCGCAGCTCGTGGCCTTCGATGCGGGCCGCGGGCGCCATGGCGTTGATGATCTTCTCCGCCACCAGCACGGCGTCGTCGGGGCCGCTGATCTCCTGCAGCACGACGACGAACTCGTCGCCGCCCAGGCGCGACACGGTGTCGATGGCGCGCACCACGGCGCGCAGGCGGTCGGCGACCTGCTTGAGCAGCTCGTCGCCGATGTGGTGGCCGAGCGTGTCGTTGATGCTCTTGAAGCGGTCGAGGTCGAGGAACAGCACCGCCAGGCGCGTGTCGTAGCGCGCCGCCTGCATCAGCGCCTGGCCGAGGCGGTCGAGCAGCAGCGCGCGGTTGGGCAGGCCGGTCAGCGCGTCGTGGTGGGCGATCTGCCAGATGCGCTGCTCCGCCTGGATGCGCTCGTAGATCTCGCCCTGCAACTGCGCGTTGGCGGTCTCGAGCTCGGCGGTGCGCTCGACCACGCGCACCTCGAGCTCGTCGCGCGCGCGGACCAGCTGCTCCTGCGCCTGGCGCCGCTCGGTGACGTCCTCGAAGATCCAGATGACGTCGAAGTTGTGGCTGTCGCCGCCGACGCGGCGGCCGGTCACGCGCACCCAGAATTCGGCGCCGTCCTTCTTCACCACGCGC
>DAIDAU010000066.1 GCA_027310465.1 Rhodocyclaceae bacterium | reverse complement strand
CGCGCGCATTCTGGCGAAGGCCGGCTATCCGGTTTCCATGATCTGCCTCGATTACGGCCAGCCGGCGCACGTCAGGCTCGACGGCGTCGAGGTCGTGCGCGCCTGCAAGCCCGACGCCGGCGTTCCGCTGCTGCGCTTCGTCCACCCGCGGCTCACCTCGATGTGGCACGCGATGCGCTCCGTCGACGCCGACGTCTACTACCAGCGCACTCCCGCCGCGCTGACCGCCTTCGTCGCCGCCTTCTGCCGCAGCCGCGGCAAGCGTTCGATCTATGCCGGCGCCTCCGACAGCGACTTCCAGCCCGGCCAGCAGACGATCCGCTTCGCCCGCGATCGCTGGCTGTTCGATCGCGGCCTCGCCACGGTCGATGCCATCGTCGTGCAGAACGAGGCGCAACGGCGCGACTGCCGCGAGCATTACCACCGGCCATCGGCGCTGATCCCGAGCTGCTACCCGCTGCCCGCCAACATGCATTCCGGCGCCGGCGATTGCGTGCTGTGGATAGGAACGGTGCGTCCGGGCAAGCGCCTCGAAGTCCTGTTCGAACTCGCGCGCCGGCTGCCGCATCGGCGCTTCCTCGTGATCGGCGGCCCCGCGCACGGCGATCACGGCGGCGACGCCTACTACGCGAGCATCGCCGCCGCAGCCGCCGATCTGGCCAACGTCGATATGCTCGGCTTCCAGCCGCTGTCCAAGACCGAAGCCTGGTTCGATCGCGCCCGCGTCCTGGTCAGCACCTCTTCGCTCGAAGGCATGCCCAACGTATTCCTGCAGGCCTGGGCGCGCGGCGTGCCGACCGTCGCCTTCCTCGACGTCGGCGCGCGCCTGGACGGCGAGATCGTCTATCCGGTGGTCCCGGACGTCGCTGCCGCGGCCGACGCGGTGGAGCGCCTGTTCGGCAACGACATCGAGCACGCCCATGTCTCGGCGCGCTGCCGCGACTACTTCGCCGCCCGCCACGGTGAACCCGAGGTGCTGTCGCGCTACCGCAGGCTGCTCGACGAGTTGTGTTCGCGCAACGCCCGTGCCGCCTGACGGGAGGAACATCCGCATGCGCCTCGTCTTCGTCACCGGCTCCCTCGTCCACGGCGGCGCCGAGCGGCACTCCATCACGCTGCTGAACCGGCTTGCCGAGCGCGGCCACGAATGCCATGCGGTTTTCGTCAAGGACGATCGCAGCCAGCTCGAGCGCCTGCGCCCCGGACCCGGCGGCACCATCGAATGCCTCGACGCCCGGCGCTTCTTCGATCGCGGCGCACTGGCCCGCCTGGCCGCGCGGCTGACGTCGCTCCGGCCTTCCGCCATCGTCGCCGCCAACGACTACGCGACGATGTACGCGTCGCTGGCGTGCTGGCTCGCCGGGCTGCGCGTGCCGCTGATCGTCACCTACCACTCGACCCGGATCGTCGGCTTCAAGGAGCAGGCCAAGCTGCTGGCGGCGCGACTGCTCTTCCCGCTGGCCGATTGCCTCGTGTTCGTCTGCGCCCGCCAGCGCGACTACTGGCGACGGCGCGGATTGCTCGGGCGCCGCGTCGAGGTGATTCACAACGGCGTCGATACCGAGCATTTCCGGCAGCCCCGGCCCGGCGGGAAGGCCGCATCCCTGCGCGCCGAACTGGGATTCGCCGAAGGCGATTTCGTCATCGGCCTGGCGGCCGTGCTGCGCCCGGAAAAGAACCCCATCCAGCTGCTGGATGCCGTCGCCGCCTTGCGCGGCAGAGGCGTGCCGGCGAAGGCCCTGCTGATCGGCGACGGACCCCTGCGGCCCGCCGTCAAGGCCCGCACCCGGGCCCTGGGCCTGGAAGCGGCGGTGCGCATCACCGGATTCCGCGAAGAC
>DAIDAU010000310.1 GCA_027310465.1 Rhodocyclaceae bacterium | reverse complement strand
CGGAACTCGGTGCCGTTCTTGTCCTTGCATTCGCTGCGCGCCTGTTCCATGGCGGCGCAGCGATCGGGATTGCGCGCCTTGCTGCAATCCATCGGCGGCATCGATTCGATCATGCACTTGCGCTTGTCGGCGGCCGGCTTGTCCTTGCAGGTTTCCTTCGCCTTCTGCAGGGCCTCGCAGCGCGCCGGATCGCGCGCCTTGCTGCAATCGCCGGCCATCGCGCCCGCCTGGGCGAAGCTGCCGAGGGAGAACAGGGCGACGACGGCGCCGCCGATCAGGAATCGGGTTTTCATGGGGAATCCTCTTGTGTGATGTCGCGGGGCTCGCGTGATGGCCGCTATGATAACCCAGCGGGAATCGGCTATATTCCCGGCTTCCAACACGGGAACCCACATGGCCAAGGCGCACGAATCCCACCACGGCAAGGGCCGCCTCGGCCTCGTCGAGATCGTCGATGCGCTGGTCGCCGACGGGCTGGTGCCCGCGGCCGACGCCGAGAAGTTCAAGCAGGAGCGCCGCTACTTCAAGGGCGACGTCCATCCGCTCGCCGTCATCGCCGACCAGCACTGGAAGTCGGCGATCGCGCCGCACCGCGCGCTCGATCTCGAAAGCCTCACGCAGTGGCTCGCCAAGTGGGCCGGGCTCGACTACTTCCACATCGACCCGCTGAAGATCAACTTCACGGCGGTCACCGAGGTCATGTCGAACGCCTACGCGACGCGCTTCCGCATCCTGCCGGTGGAGGTGAAGCCGCACGAGGTGACGATCGCCACGGCGGAGCCGTTCGACACGTCGTGGGAGAACGAGCTCAAGCCGATCCTGCGCAAGGAGATCCGGCGCGTCATCTGCAATCCCGACGACATCGCGCGCTACCAGGTCGAGTTCTACAACCTGGCGAAATCGGTGAAGGGCGCGCTCGGCCGCGGCGACATCGCCGGCACCGGCGTCTCCAATTTCGAGCAGTTGGTCGAGCTCGGTAAGGGCAAGAGCTCGCTCGACGCCAACGACCAGCACATCGTCCTCATCGTCGACTGGCTCTGGCAGTACGCCTTCGAGCAGCGCGCCAGCGACATCCACGTCGAGCCGCGCCGCGATCTCGGCATCGTGCGCTTCCGCATCGACGGCGTGCTGCATCAGGTCTACCAGATCCCGATGGCGGTGCTCAACGCCATGACCAGCCGCATCAAGATCCTCGGCCGCATGGACGTGGTCGAGAAGCGCAGGCCGCAGGACGGCCGCATCAAGACGCGCACGCCGGATGGGCTGGAGGTCGAACTGCGCCTGTCGACGCTGCCGACGGCCTTCGGCGAGAAGCTGGTGATGCGCATCTTCGACCCGGAAGTGCTGGTGCGCGACTTCGTCGACCTCGGCTTCGGCGAGGAGGACCGCAACCGCTGGCAGCAGATGACCGCGCAGCCCAACGGCATCATCCTGGTCACCGGCCCGACCGGCTCGGGCAAGACGACCACGCTCTACACCACGCTCAAGCAGCTGGCGACGCCCGAGGTGAACGTCTGCACGCTCGAAGACCCGATCGAGATGATCGAGCCGTCGTTCAACCAGGTGCAGATGCAGTCCGACATCGGCATGACCTTCGCCGAAGGCATCCGCGCCCTGATGCGCCAGGACCCGGACATCATCATGGTCGGCGAGATCCGCGACCTCGAGACCGCCGACATGGCCATCCAGGCGGCGCTCACCGGCCACCTGGTGCTGTCCACGCTGCATACCAACGACGCGCCTTCGGCCATCACGCGCCTGCTCGACCTCGGCGTCCCGGCCTACCTGCTGCAATCGACGCTGCTCGGCGTGATGGCGCAGCGCCTGGTGCGCACGCTCTGTCCGAAATGCAAGCAGGCCGGCGGCCTGCGCGCCGACGACGAGGAGGCGTGGAAGGCGCTGGTGGCGCCGTGGAAGAGCAACAAGCCGGCGACGCTCTACCACCCGGTGGGCTGCCTCGATTGCCGCATGACCGGCTATTCGGGCCGGCTCGGCCTCTACGAGATCCTGCTCATGAGTCCCGAGGTGCGCAAGACCATCACCGCGCAGACCGATCTCGTCCGGCTCAAGGAAGTCGCGCTGCGCGAAGGCATGCAGCCGCTGCGCATCGCCGGCGCGCGCAAGATCGGCGCCGGGCTCACGACCATCGAGGAAGTGCTCAAAGTCGCGCCGCCGGTGCAGGGCTGACCAGACCTCCGCGCCGACGAGAAAAGCTAGACGCAGCCGGTCGGCTTCGGCATGCCGGCGTAGCGCGCGGCCTGCTTCGCAGGGCCGTAGGGGAACAGGTCGAACAGGTACTTCTTGTCCGCCTTTTCGTCGCCGAATTCTTCCTTCAGCAGCTTCTGCAGGATGCGCAGGTTCGGCGCGGTCCGGTTCTCCTGGTAGTAGCGGCGGATGAAGTTGATGATCTCCCAGTGGCTCTCGGTGAGGTGGAGATCGTCGCGCTCGGAGAGAAAGATCGCGAGGTCTTCCGACCAGTCGTCCAGGTCGGCGAGATAGCCTTCCGCGTCGGTGCCGATTTCCTTGCCGTTGATGACGATCATTGATTTGTCTCCTATCGGGGTTGTGGGATTCGCAAAATGTCCGAGTATTATTGTCGGGTAATATCGCGAAATCAACCCGAGGGGCAGTGCGGGATTGGCCCAGGAAGGCCGCGGCGCTAGACGTCGAGCGTCAGCGGCGCGGCGTCGAAGACCGTGACGCGGTTGCGGCCGTCATGCTTGGCGAGATAGAGGGCGAGGTCGGCGCTCTGCGTCAGCTCCTCGCTGGTGTGGCCGTGGTTCGGATAGGCGGTGACGCCCAGCGAGATCGTCGTCTGCAAGGCCAGTTCGCCGTGATGCACGACGAGCGCCGCAAAGCGGAGGCGCCACGCCTCGGCGCGGTCGCGCGCCGCTTCGAGCGACATGTGCGGCAGCAGGATCAGGAACTCCTCGCCGCCGTAGCGGCAGGCGATGTCTTCGGCGCGCGTGTCCTCGCGCAGCATGGCGCCCAGCGCCACCAGTACCTGGTCGCCGGCCGGGTGGCCGTAGGTGTCGTTGAGGCGCTTGAAGTGATCGACGTCGATCATGACGAGCGCCAGCGAGTGGCCCTCGCGCTTGGCGCGGGCGATCTCCCGCTCGATCGTCTCGTCGAGATAGCGTCGGTTGTAGAGGCCGGTGAGGCCGTCGCGGATCGCCATTTCCTCGAGCTTCGCATGCAGCGTGCGGATCTCGTCGAGCTGGCTTTGCAGCTGCGCGTTGGCGTCGTGCAGCGCCGCTTCGGCCGCCTTGCGCTCGGTGATGTCGCGGCTGATGCCGAAGAAGCCGGTGATCGCGCCGTGCTCGTCGCGCACGGCGGTCGACTTGATCTCGGCCCAGACCGTGCCGCCGTCCTTGCACAGCAGTTCGAGCTCGAACTGGGTCGTCGCGGTGACGATGCCGCTTCGCTCGGCGGCTAGCCTTTCGGCGTGCAGGCGCATCGCGGTCGCCAGCGACGCGGGGGTCAGCTGCTGGCCGAGCGAATGGCCGACCACTTCGCTGCGCGGAAAGCCGCGCAGCTTTTCGTCGGCCTCGTTGACGTAGGTGAACACCAGGTCGGCATCGGCCTGCCAGACGACGTCGGCCGTGTTCTCGGCCAGCAGCCGGTAGCGCGCCTCGCTGGCGCGCAGGGCGGCTTCCGCGATCCTCCTGTCGGTGACGTCTTCGGAGAAGATCGCCACGCGGTCGACCTCGCCGCTCTTGCCGGCGACCGGCACGATGGTGTTGTGCAGCTGGCGGCCGGCGCGCTCGTCGTCGAGCACGACGATGCGCCGCTCGAGGATCGCCTGTTCGATGGCGCGGCGCCGCGTCGCGGCGAGCTGCGGCGTCGACAGCGCGTAGAGGTTGCTGCCCACGATCTCCGAGGGCGTCTTGCCGAAGCGCGCCGCGCCGCCGCGGTTGATCGACAGGATCGTGCCGTCGCGGCCTTGCAGCGCGGCGAAGCTCTGCGTCGCATCGAGCAGGGCGGCCATGTTCCGGCGCGTGCCTTCGAGCTCGTTCTCCGCTTCGCGGCGCTCCGCGGCTTCCACCTCGAGTTGCGCGTTGAGGCGCGCGAAGCGCCAGGCGATGCCGGAGGCGACCACGAGCACCAGCACCGCCGCGGCGAAGCCCGGCAGCACCCAGCTCGGCAACGGGCGCGCGCCGGGCGTCCACATCAAGCCGTCGATCGACGCGTCCGGCGGCAGCATGCCGAGCTCGGCATAGGTCTCGGCGATGTGCTGCCAGCGGCCCGGCAGCATGTGGCCGATGTCGACCAGATCGACCTGCATCAGCCGCGTCATCTCGCGCGCCTCGAACAGCAGGTGCGCGCGGCTGTGGCGCTGGCCGTACTTGGCGAGGATCAGGTCGGCGATCTCCTCGGGATGCTGCATCGCGTAGCGCCAGCCGCGCAAGGACGCTTCGCGGAAGGCGGCGACGCGGTTCGGCCGGGCCCGCACCTCGGCCTCGGTGGTGAACAGCGTGTCGCCGTAGAAATCGATGCCGCTCGAACGCGGCGAGAAGACGTTGTAGGGAAACTTCGCCTGCTGCAGCGCGAACGGCTCGTCGGTGGCGTAGCCCGACATGGCGTCGGTCTTGCCGGCGATCAGGTCGCCGACGTCGAAGCTGTCGGGAACGGCGCGGTAGGAGGCCACGCCTTCGCGCCTCAGGTAGGCAAACAGCTCGGTCTCGTGCGGCATCAGCATGATGCGCTTGCCGGCGAGGTCCTGGATGCTCCCGATGCTCGCGTTCTTGCGCGCCAGCAGCACCAGCGGCGAGTGCTGCAGGATGGCGGCCAGCGCCACCACCGGCTGACCTTGCGCCCGCCGCAGCGC
Source organism: Rhodocyclaceae bacterium (assembly GCA_027310465.1). Lineage (GTDB taxonomy): Bacteria > Pseudomonadota > Gammaproteobacteria > Burkholderiales > Rhodocyclaceae > Nitricoxidireducens. The sequence continues at coordinate 2,513 of DAIDAU010000310.1, read as the reverse complement.
GAGTTCCGAGGCGCCGACGCCGAAGGCCGCCTTGCCCGCGACCACCGCGTCGATCGGGTCGACCGAGCCGTCCGCCTCGATCAGGCGAACGTCGAAGCCGGCGTCGCGGTAGTAGCCGTGTTCGATCGCGGCATAGTAGCCGGCGAACTGGAACTGGTGCTTCCAGTTGAGCTGCAGCGCGACCTTCTCGAGCGCCGCGGCCGGCAGCGCCGGCAGCAGCAGGGCGAGCGCCGCGAGCAGGCGCAGCCGCGCCCAACGGCGGGAGTGAATGGCTCTGAAACGCATGGTCTGGGTTTCGTGGCGAAACCGCGATTATCTCAGAGCAGGCTGAGTTCGTTGAGGCGGCTGCGCAGACCGTCGCCGTCGGTGAACCGGTGGGCGGCGAAGCCCAGCGCCGCCGCGGCCTCGACGTTCGCCGGGTTGTCGTCGATGAACAGGCAGCACTGCGGCGTCAGCGCGTAGCGCTCGCACAGCACGCGGAAGATCGCCGCGTCGGGCTTGATGACGCGCTCCTCGCCCGAAACGACGATGCCGCGAAAGCGTTCGAGGAAGCCGAAGCGGCGACGCCCGACGGGAAAGGTCTCGGCCGACCAGTTGGTCAGCGCGTAGAGCGGCACGCCGCGGCGATGAAGCGCTTCGAGCAGCGCCACGGTTTCCGCGATGGCGCCGCCGAGCATTTCCTCCCAGCGGCCGTAGTAGGCGGCGATGAGCTCCGCGTGCTCGGGGAATCGCGCGATGCGCTCGGCCGTCGCTTCGGCCAGGCTGCGCCCCGCGTCCTGCCGCTCGTTCCAGCTCTGCGGACAGACCTCGGCGAGAAAATGCTCGCGCCGCGCTTCGTCGGGAATCAGCGCGCGATAGAGGTGGCGCGGATTCCAGTCGATCAGCACGCCGCCCAGATCGAAGACGACCGTGTCGATCATTTGCCGAGCTTGCGGCGCACGCACTCGAGGTAGGCGGCGCCGTCGGGCGGCGTCCGGCTGCGCTGCGCGCGCCAGATGGTCTCGGCCAGGCAGTCGAGGATATCGTGCAGCGCCGCGTGCCGGTCGCCGTGCTGCGCGGAGAGGGCTTCGCAGGCGGCACGCAGGCCGGGCGGCTGGTCGATCTGCAGCTGCTCCCCGATGGCGAGGTGCAGCGACAGGTGCAGGAAGGGATTCGTCTCGCCGTCTTCCGGCGTCCAGTCGCGATCCAGCGCGGCTTCGCCGGACTCGAGCAGCGCGAAGTATTCGGGATGGATCGCGACGATGTCGGCGGCCATCGTCTCGAGCGGCGTCGCCGGCAGTTTCTCGCAGCGCTTGCGCCACGCTTCGATGAGGAAGCGGCGCGCCTCGTCGCGGCTAGGATTGAACATCGGTCTTGTCCTCGTATTCGCAGACCTCGCGGATCGGGCAGGCAGGGCAGTTCGGCCGCCGCGCGGTGCAGACGTAGCGGCCGTGCAGGATCAGCCAATGATGCGCGTGCTGCAGGTAGTCGGGCGGCACGGCGGCGAGCAGCTTGCGCTCCACCTCGGCCGCATCTTTGCCGCGCGCCAGCCCGGTGCGGTTGGCGACGCGGAAGACATGCGTGTCGACGGCGCTGGTGGGTTCGTGGAAGGCGACGTTGAGCACCACGTTCGCGGTCTTGCGGCCGACGCCCGGCAGCGCTTCCAGCGCGGCGCGATCGTGCGGCACCTCGCCGCCATGGCGCTCGATCAGCCGGCGGCAGAGTCCGACGATGTTCTTCGCCTTGGTCTTGTAGAGCCCGATGCTGCGGATGTACGGCAGCAGGCCTTCTTCGCCCAGCTTCGCCACGGCCGCGGGAGTCGGCGCGGCGCGGAACAGCGCCGGCGTCGCGAGATTCACGCTCTTGTCGGTGGCCTGGGCCGACAGCACGACGGCCACCAGGAGCTGGAACGGCGAGGCGTAATCGAGTTCGCTGACGGGATGCGGGTTGGCGTGTGCGAGCTTGGCGAACAGCGCACGGACTTTCTTCGGCGGCATGGCGGGAGTTTAGCCGAAGGGTCCGCGGCCGTCGCGGCGCCGATCGGCTATGATCTGGGCAAAACAACGACAGATCGGCGGATCCCGCGTCGCGATCCGCCTTGGCGAGGGAACGGAAAGTCTATGGCTGCGACCACATCGAATCATCTCGGCGAGCTGATCGATCGCCTGCAAGCGGCGTTCGACGCGTTCCTGGCGCGCGGCGGGGAGGCCGCCGCGCACGAGATCAACGACCTGCTCTGCAACGTCGCCTTCAAGGGCGGCCTCGCCGGCAACGAGAAGGTCCGGCAGCTCGCCCTCTCGCTGCTGACCTTCCATATCGGCCGCGACGGCGACGAAGCCGCGTCGGAGGGTGACCGCCGGCAGGTGGCGGTGCTGCTCGACGGCTTGCGGCGGGAAGTCGGCACGAGTGCGGCGCGCGACGAGCGGTTGCCGCTGGTCGCCGAGATCGCCGACTCGGGGCCGGCGCGCAACCGCCGCATCGCCCTGCTGATCGAGAGCCGCGCGGTGGCGACGATGCTGGCCGGGGCGCTGCGC
>DAIDAU010000308.1 GCA_027310465.1 Rhodocyclaceae bacterium | reverse complement strand
GTCCTTGTCCGATTCCTTCGCCGTGTCGGCGGCGTGGACGAGACCGGCGGCGAACAGCAGGACGGCGGCGGCGAGTTGCGACAGCAGGCGTGCGTGGCGATGCGACATGGTGGGCTCCGTCTTGTTCTTCATGCGGCGCGGAAGGCGCGCTCGCCGGATTCTATGTCATGCGCTTCGCTGCGGGGCAGCGCGAAGCCGATAGTCGCGCCTTCGCCGGGCGTGCCGTCCGCCCACACCCGGCCGCCGTGGCGGCTGACGATGCGCTTGACGATGGCGAGGCCGACGCCGGTGCCCTCGAATTGCGCGCTGCTGTGCAGGCGCTCGAACATGCCGAACAATTTGTCGACCATCTTGTTGTCGAAGCCGACGCCGTTGTCGGCGACGCTATAGATCGTCTCGTCGCCCTCGATCGAGCCGCGCACGGCGATCAGCGGCGCGTCCTTCGAGCGGCTGAACTTCAGCGCGTTGGACAGCAGGTTGACCAGCACCTGGCGCAGCATGGCGCGGTCGCCCCGGGCGCGCGGCAGCGGGCCGATGTCGATGCGGGCGCGGCTTCCCGCCAGGGACGCCAGCTCGTCACAGGCTTCGTGCGCCAGCTTCTCAATGTCGACGTCGGCCGCCGCGATCTCCGCCCGGCCGGCGCGCGAGAATTCGAGGATGTCGTCGATCAGCCGGTCCATGCGCTCGACGCTGAACTCGACGCGGCCGAGCATGCGCTTGCCCTCGTCGTCGAGCTTGTCCGCGTAGTCCTCGAGCAGGATGCGCGAGAAGCCGCTGATCGCGCGCGGCGGGGCGCGCAGGTCGTGGGAGACCGAATAGGAGAAGGCCTCGAGCTCCCTGTTCGCCTCCTGCAGCTGCGCGGTGCGCTCGGCCACGCGCTGCTCGAGTTCCTGGTTGAAGCGGCGGATCTCCGCCTCGGCCTGCTTGCGCGCGGTGATGTCGGTGAACATGCCGAACGATCCGGAGTACTGTCCGGCGTCATCCATGATCGGCGTGGCGGAGACGTGGGTCCATACGGCCTGGCCGTCGCGGCGCCGGAAGCGGCGCTCGTAGTTCTCCGAGAGGCCGCGCGCGCGGTTCTCGACCTTCCTGTGGTGGTCGGGCAGGTCTTCCTCGAACATGAAGTCGGTGAACAGGCGGCCCTTCATGTCCGCCGGCGCGCAGCCGAGCATCTCGGCCATGCGGGCGTTGACGAAGGTGGTGCGGGCTTCGGGGCCGAGCACCCAGATGCCTTCGCTCGCCGTATCGACGATGCGGCGGAATTCCTCCTCGCTCTTCTGCAGCGCCTGGCTCATGCGCTGCAGTTCGGCCATGCGCTGCTCCATGCCCGAGATCAGCTCGCGCAGCTGGCGCGACATGCGCTCGAAGGCGCGCGACAGGATGCCGATCTCGTCGCTGCGGTCCGTGCCGCTGAGGTGGACGTCGAGATCGCCGGTGCTGATCTGCGTCGCGGCGGCCGTCAGCGCGTTCACCGGCTGCAGGATGCGGCGCAGCGCGAAGCCGAGCAGCAGCAGGCCGGCGCCGGTGACGACGATCAGGAAGGCGCCGATCAGCACGACCTGGATCATCAGCGCGCGGTGCATGCGCTCGAAGGAGAATCCCACGGTGGCCCAGCCGATGCGCTTTTCGCCGGCATTGATCGGCGCCTCGACCTCGAGGATGCCCGCCGCGGCCTTCATCGCCTCGATGGCGCCGAGCGGGTTGCGCGCCGCCTCGAGCGCGCGGACCTTGTCGCCGACGGCGGCGTCGGAATCCTTGAAGTAATAGGCCAGCGGAATGCGCTGGTCGTTGACGATGATGGCGTACACCGCTTCGTCGTCGGTCAGCACCACCTTCTTCACGTTGTTGTTCATCTCGACGAAGTTCAGCGACAGCACGGCGAGCGGACTCACCTGCGCCATGAACTGCGCCAGGCCCGCGGCCTTGGTCTCGAGCGCGCGCGTCAGGTGCGCCCGCTGCGCGAGCAGCGCCATGCCGCCGACCACCAGCACCGCGGCGACCAGCGTGCCGCCGACGATGAGGCTCAGGCGCCTCCTGATGCTGGCGCGGCGCGCGACCCCTTCCCGTTCCATGAAACGCGTCTCCTCCTACTGCAGCTTCGGCTTGGCGCCGTGGTAGCCCGATTCGTACAGGATGTAGTCGATCTGCTCGTCGAGCATCCTGGCCCCGGCTTCGACGCCGATGCGGCCGCGCATCATGTCGGTGCCGGTGGTGGCGATGATGCGCGAGATCGCCGGCCACTCCTGGAAGCGCGGCCGGTAGATGGCGTTGCCGTAGCGCTCCCACGACGTCACCAGCGGGTCGAAGTAGGGGAAGCGTTTGCGCATCGCCTCGTCCTTGTAGGCGCTGCGCCGCCCCGGCACGCCGCCGGCGAGGATGAAGTCGCGCGCCTTCTGCTTCGAGGTGATCCACTGGATGAACAGCCATGCCGCCGCCTGCTTCTCGGCGCTGCTGCGCGCGTTGATGCCGAGCGAGAAGCCGCCGAGCGCCGGCTTGCGTCCGGCGGGGCCGGCCGGCTCGACGGCGACGCCGAGGCAGCGCGAGATCTTCGAGGTCTTCGCATCGGCGAGCCACTTGTACCAGCCGCTCCACTCGGTGATCATCGCGACGCGGCCGTCACCGAGCGCCTGCACGGCCGCCTCGTGCTCCCAGTCGACGATGCCCGGCGGCATGTAGCGCATCAGCGCCTGGCGGAAGTTGAGTCCCGCCAGCGAGCCCGGCGACGAGAGGTTCGCCTTGAAGTCGGGCGTCAGCAGCGAGCCGCCGAACGGCCAGACGAAGCGCATGAACGAATCGCAGGACTGCGTCTCGCCCCAGTGCGACTGCAGCGCGTAGGCGTAGCGGCCGTTCCGGGTGAGCGCCGGACCGTAGACGTCCTTGAGCTCCTGCCAAGTGTCGGGCGGACGGGAGAAGCCGGCGTCCTTCAGCTGGCACTTGTTGTAGAAGAGCAGCCCCGAGTAGTTGTCGAAGGGCAGGCCGTAGATCTTCCTGTCCCAGGTGCCTTCGGAATCGAGCAGGATGGGGAAGAAGTCGTTCAGGTCCAGGTCCGGATCGGTGATGGCCGGATCGCGGTAGAAGCGCTCGAGCGGCGCGATCCAGCCGGCCGTCGCGAATTCGCCCGGCCAGACGATGTCGATGAGCACGACGTCGAATTTCGGCTGGGCGCTGCTGGTGAAGTCGAGCACCAGGGCCTCGCGCAGCTTCTCGTAATAGATGCTTTCCCACTTCACCCGGATGCCCGTCAGCCGCTCGAACTCGGGGATCAGCGCGAT
>DAIDAU010000035.1 GCA_027310465.1 Rhodocyclaceae bacterium | reverse complement strand
CTCCCGTATGCAGGCCGACGCCAACGGCGAACTCCGGCAGGCCGCGATCGGGGAAGCGCGCCGCCATCCAGCCGCGGAACCCGGCGGCGACGTCGCGCAGGGCGACAGCGGCCCGCAAGGCGCGCGCGGCGTGATCGGCTTGCGGCAGCGGCGCGCCGAACTCGGCCATGACGGCGTCGCCGATAAACTTGTCGATGCTGGCGCCCTCGGCGACCAGCGCGGCGCAGGCGCGCTCGAAGTAGGCGTTGAGCATCTCGACGACTTCGCGCGCCGAAAGCTTCTCGCTGATCGAGGTGAAGTTGCGGATGTCGGAGAACAGAACGGTGATCTGTCGCGCCTCGCCGCCGAGCGCGGGCAGTTCCGGCGCGGCCAGCAGGCTCGCTACCACCTGCTTCGAGACGTAGCGGCCGAACAGCGAACGCACCAGCGCGCGCTCGCGCTGCTCGTGCGTCAGGCGCAGCAGGGCGAGCCCGCCGAGCACGACGAGCATGCCGACATGCAGGTGCGCGATCGGCAACAGGAGGTCGTGCAGGAACAGCCGCCACGCGGCGAAGGCGGCGGCGAGCGCGGCGACGAGCACCAGCGCGACGGCGCCCGCCGGCGGCAGGCGCACGCCGACCAGCGCCAGCAGGGCGAAAACGGCGGCGAACAGGGCGATGCGCGCGCCCGCCGGCAGCGTCGCGAAGAAGCGTTCGCCGAGGAGAGTCTCGACGAGGTTGGCCTGGATCTCGGCGCCGAACATCAGCCGGTTGGCGCTGACGAGGCTCGTCGAATACGGCGTCGGGTGCACGTCGCTCATGCCGGCGAAGCCGGCGCCGATGACGACGACCTTGCCGGCGAGCGCCCGGACTTCGGGCAATTGCAGCGCATCCGGCCGCAGCAGCGCGGCGAAGGAGACCGGGGCGAAGGTTCCGGGCGGACCGGCGAAGGCGATCGGCAGCGGCTCGCCGGGGGCGAAGCGCCGCGCGCCGAAGGCGAGCTGCGCCGCGCGCGGGTCCTGGCCCGTCGCCAGCGCGGCCGCCAGCACGCCGAAGGGCAGGCGGGGCAGGCCCTCCTGCTGCGCGTAGGCGCTCACGGGCTCGACGACGGCGAAGCGGCGCACCGTGCCGTCGGCATCGTCGCGCAGGTTGGCGAGCCCGATGCCGGCCGCCATGTCCATGTTCGGCAGGGCCAGCAGGTAGTCGGGGCTCGGCAGCACGAAGTCGGCGGCCGACTGGCCGTCGCCGATGCGGTAGGCCGCGAGCATGACGCCGCCGCGGTTGAGCTGTTCGCGGAAGGCGCGATCGTAATCGCGCGACGCCTCGCCGACGCGCAGGCCCAGCTTGGCGAGCCAGCGCTCGGGGCTGCCGCTAAAGATGAAGTCGATAGCGACGAGGCGCACGCCGGCGGCTTTCAAGGTCGCCAGCGCGGTCGCGAACTGCGGCGTCCAGAACGGCAGCGGCTCGTCGGGCCGCGCATTGAGGCTCGGATCGTCGATCATCACCAGGGCCGTGTGGCGCGGCGCCGCGCGCTCGCCGGCAAGGCGGTGCCAGGCGTCGGAATAGAGGAACTCGAGGCGCTGCGCGACGCCGCTGCGGTAGAGCCCCTCCGCGGCGAGCGTCGCCAGCAGGGCGGCCGCCACGGCGAGCGCCCAGGTCTGGCGGCTCAGGTGGCGGAAGGCGAGGCCCATCGGCGCATCAGCCGAGGAACAGCGAGTAGGCGGGGTTGCGCGACTCGTCCCAGTGCAGGTAGCCGAGGTTCTTGAGGAAGGCGTGGAAGGCCTTCATCTCCTTCGGTGGCACCTGCATGCCGACCAGCACGCGGCCGTAGTCGGCGCCGTGGTTGCGGTAGTGGAACAGGCTGATGTTCCAGCCGGCGCTCATCTTGCCGAGGAAGTGGGCGAGAGCGCCGGGGCGCTCGGGAAACTCGAAGCGGTAGACGAGTTCGTGGTCGACCTGCGGCGCGTGGCCGCCGACGACGTGGCGGATGTGCAGCTTCGCCATCTCGTCGTCGGTGAGGTCGATCGTCGGGTAGCCGTTGCGGCGCAGCTCGGCGATCAGCTTGCGCGCCTCGCCGCGATGGGCGATCTGCAGGCCGACGAAGACGTGGGCCTCGGCCGCGTCGTAGTAGCGGTAGTTGAACTCGGTGATGTTGCGC
>DAIDAU010000289.1 GCA_027310465.1 Rhodocyclaceae bacterium | reverse complement strand
GCCCACGCCGCCCACATCCAGTTGCGCGTCTCGATGGATCGCGCCCCGTCGCGCTGCGCCAGCAGGAAGCGGCGCGGCTGGAAGCGCGCGGCATCCTGCGCCGCCGCGCGCGCCAGCATGGCGAAGAAGCTCACCAGCCAGGGCAGGACACCGCCGAGCAGCACCGGGACGAAGTACCACATCGGCTGGTAGCGGCCGTGCACCTTGGTCAGGAAGCGCTCGAAGTGCTCGTGGATGAAGAAGAAGTGCGGGAACTCCGGGTTGTCGAGCGAAACCGCCACGAACCACGGCGCCGCGATGGCGAGCATGATCGCCAGCCCCGAGACGAGATGCAGCTTCTTCCAGAGCTTCCAGTCGCGCTGCCAGAGCGTGTAGCCGACGAGGGCGGCGCCGGGCAGCACCAGGCCGATGAGGCCCTTGGAGAGCGTCGCGCCGGCGAGCAGCGCCCACGCCGCCCACATCCAGTTGCGCGTCTCGATGGATCGCGCCCCGTCGCGCTGCGCCAGCAGGAAGGCGAACACCGCGCTCGAGAGGAAGAAGGTCACGCCCATGTCGAGCGTGTTGATGTGCCCGATCAGCACGTAGAGCAGGCTGCCGGCAAGCACGCTGGCGGCGGCGAAGCCGGCACGGCCGCCCCACAGCCGCGTGGCGGCGAACGCCGTGGCGAGAATGCCGAGGAAGCCCGTCAGCGCCGTCCACAGGCGCGAGGTCCACTCGTGCTGGCCGAACAGTTCATAGGCGACCGCCGTCGCCCAGTATTGGAGGGCCGGCTTCTCGAAGTACTTGATGCCGTTCAGGCGCGGCGTCGTCCAGTCGCCCGTCGCGACCATCTCGCGCGGGATTTCCGCGTAGCGGCCTTCGTCGGGCTTGACGAGCTTGCGGTAGTCGAGCGGGCCGAACCAGATGACCGCGAACACGGCGAGCAGCGCCGCCAGCGCGGCCCAGCGGCGTGGAACTGCCGCGGTCACGCGTGCGATTCCACTATCAGCGCCGCGGCGACCTTGCGTCCTTCGGCCACGAGAATGTTGTAGGTGCGGCAGGCGGCGGGCGTGTCCATGACTTCGACGCCGATGCGCGCCTCGCTCAGTGGGCGCAGCACGGCGGGGCCCGGAAAGCGCTGGCGGTCGCCGGTGCCGAGCAGCACGAGGTCGCAGCCGATGCCGGCGAGCGGCGCGAGATGCGCGGCCGTCAGCACGTCGGCGTTCGCCGGACCCCAGGCGGGATCGATGCGGTCCGGCAACAGGAGCAGGCTGCGCTCGTGGCGCTGCGCGTCGACCGCGACATAGCCGGGACCGAGCGAGGTGACGACGTGGAAAGTGGGGCGGGGATCGGCGTAGAGTTTCATCGGACTGGGGAGGAGGCATCGCCCCGATTTGCCGGTGGGCAGGGCCTCCGGTAAGATTATACCCTTTCGCGGTCTGGCCTTTTCCGGGTCGCGGCGGCGCCGTGCCGAATTACGGCAACGTACCGGAAGGATGGTTCAACCCGATGCAACCGATCGCGAAATCCGCCAAGCTCACCAACGTCTGCTATGACATCCGCGGCCCCGTCCTCGCGCGTGCCAAGCAGATGGAGGACGAGGGCCATCGCATCATCAAGCTCAACATCGGCAACCTCGGCGCCTTCGGCTTCGACTCCCCCGAGGAGATCCAGCAGGACATGATCCGCAACCTGCCCGCCGCGTCCGGCTACTCGGACTCGAAGGGCATCTTCGCGGCGCGCAAGGCCGTGATGCACTACACCCAGCAGAAGCACATCAAGGGCGTGGGCATCGACGACATCTACCTCGGCAACGGCGTCTCGGAGCTCATCGTGATGGCGATGAACGCGCTGCTCAACAACGGCGACGAGGTGCTGGTGCCGGCGCCCGACTATCCGCTGTGGACCGCCGCGGTCAGCCTCTCGGGCGGCACGCCGCGCCACTACGTCTGCGACGAGGGCAGCGGTTGGCTGCCGGACCTCGCCGACATCCGCGCCAAGATCACGCCGAACACGCGCGCCATCGTCGTCATCAACCCGAACAATCCGACCGGGGCGGTCTATCCCGACGACCTGCTGAAGGAACTCATCGAGATCGCCCGCACCCACGACCTCATCCTCTACGCCGACGAGGTCTACGACAAGGTGCTCTACGACGGCGCCCAGCACACCTCGCTGGCCTCGCTCTCCGAGGACGTGCTGACGATCACCTTCAACGGCTTGTCGAAGAACTACCGCTCCTGCGGCTACCGCTCGGGCTGGATGGTGGTTTCCGGCGAGAAGCGCCCGGCGCAGGACTACATCGAGGGCCTCGACATGCTCGCCTCGATGCGGCTGTGCGCCAACGTGCCGGGGCAATACGCGATCCAGACGGCGCTCGGCGGCTACCAGAGCATCGAGGACCTGGTCTCGCCGGGCGGACGCATGTGCCGCCAGCGTGACGTCGCGCACGAGATGATCTGCGCGATTCCGGGCGTCACCTGCATCAAGCCGAAGGCGACGCTCTACATGTTCCCGCGCCTCGACCCGAAGATGTACCCGATCGACGACGACCAGGAATTCATCCTCGAGCTGCTGCAGGAGCAGCGCGTGCTGCTGGTGCAGGGCACCGGCTTCAACTGGCCGCATCCCGACCATTTCCGCCTGGTCTTCCTGCCGCACGAGGACGACCTGCGCGAGGCGATCGGACGCGTCGAGCGTTTTCTGGATGGATACCGAAAGCGCCACGCCACTGCCTGATTCACGACTTTTCCCACTGAACACATGAACCCAATCAACGTTGGACTCCTCGGCATCGGTACGGTCGGGGGCGGCACCTACACCGTCCTGACGCGCAACGAAGCCGAAATCACGCGCCGCGCCGGAAGGCCGATCCGCATTTCCGTCGTCGCCGACAAGAACCTCGAACTGGCGAAGCAGGTCACCGGCGGAAACGTCCGCCTGACCGACGACGCCTTCGCCGTCGTCGCCGATCCGCAGGTCGACATCGTCGTCGAGCTGATCGGCGGCTACGGCATCGCCAAGGATCTGGTGCTCAAGGCCATCGAGAACGGCAAGCACGTCGTCACCGCCAACAAGGCGCTGCTGGCGGTGCATGGCAACGAGATCTTCGCCGCCGCGCAGAAGAAGGGCGTCATGGTCGCCTTCGAGGCGGCCGTGGCCGGCGGCATCCCGATCATCAAGGCGCTGCGCGAGGGCCTCACGGCCAACCGCATCCAGTGGATCGCCGGCATCATCAACGGCACCACCAACTTCATCCTCTCCGAGATGCGCGACAAGGGCCTGCCCTTCGCCGACGTGCTCAAGGAAGCGCAGCGCCTCGGCTATGCCGAAGCCGACCCGACCTTCGACATGGAGGGCATCGACGCCGGCCACAAGCTGACCATCATGTCGGCGATCGCCTTCGGCATCCCGATGCAGTTCGACAAGGCCCACATCGAGGGCATCAGCAAGCTGGAGGCCGAGGACATCAAGTACGCCGAGCAGCTCGGCTACCGCATCAAGCTGCTGGGCATCACCAAGCGCCGTTCCGACGGCATCGAGCTGCGCGTGCATCCGACGCTGGTGCCGGCGAAGCGCCTGATCGCCAACGTCGAGGGCGCCATGAACGCCGTGCTGGTGCAGGGCGACGCGGTCGGCTCGACGCTCTACTACGGCAAGGGCGCGGGGGCAGAACCGACCGCCAGCGCGGTGATCGCGGACCTGGTCGACATCACGCGCATGCACACGGCCGATCCCGAGCATCGCGTGCCGCACCTGGCCTTCCAGCCGAACGCGGTCGTCGATACGCCGATCCTGCCGATGGCCGAAGTCGAGACCAGCTACTACTTGCGCCTGCGCGTCGAGGGCAAGCCCGGCGTGCTCGCCGAGGTGACGCGCATCCTCGCCGACCAGCAGATTTCCATCGACGCCATGATCCAGCGCGAGCCCGGCGAGGGCGAATTGCAGACCGACATCATCATGCTGACGCACCTCACGCGCGAGAAGGCCATCGACGGCGCCATCTCGAAGATCGAGGCGCTGCCGGTGGTCAAGCGCAAAGTGATCCGCCTGCGCCTCGAGAACCTCGACAAGTAGGCGGCTTCATGCGCTACATCAGCACCCGCGGCAACGCCGCGCCCCAGGCCTTCTGCGACATCCTGCTCGGCAGCCTGGCGCCCGACGGCGGACTCTACCTGCCGGAAGCCTATCCGCAGGTTTCCGCGGCCGAACTTGCCGAATGGCGCGAGCTGCCCTACCACGCGCTCGCCCTGCGCGTGCTGCAGAAGTTCATCGACGACATTCCGGCGTGCGACCTCAAGGCGCTGGCCGACCGCACCTACACCGCGCAGGTCTACCGCTGGTGCCGGCCCGGCCGCGATGCCGCCGACATCACGCCGCTCACCACGCTGGCGCCCAACTTCCACCTGCTCGAACTCTCCAACGGCCCGACGCTCGCCTTCAAGGACATGGCGATGCAGCTGCTCGGCAACCTGTTCGAGTACGTGCTCGACAAGCGCCGCGAGACCATCAACATCCTCGGCGCCACCTCCGGCGACACGGGATCGGCGGCCGAGTACGCGATGCGCGGCAAGCGCGGCGTGCGCGTCTTCATGCTGTCGCCCCACGGCAAGATGTCCGCTTTCCAGCGCGCGCAGATGTACTCGCTGGCGGACGCCAACATCTTCAACATCGCGATCACGGCGATGTTCGACGACTGCCAGGACATCGTGAAGGCCGTCTCGAACGATGCCGCCTTCAAGGCGCGGTACAAGATCGGCGCAGTCAATTCGATCAACTGGGCGCGCGTCGCGGCGCAGGTGATCTATTACTTCAGGGGCTATTTCGAGGCGACCCGGTCGAACGACCAGCAAGTCGACTTCTGCGTGCCGTCGGGCAACTTCGGCAACATCTGCGCCGGCCACATCGCGCGCATGATGGGCCTGCCGATCCGCCGGCTGGTGCTGGCCACCAACGAGAACGACGTGCTCGACGAATTCTTCCGCACGGGCGTCTATCGTCCGCGCGCGACGGCGGAGACCTATGTGACGTCGAGCCCCTCGATGGACATCTCCAAGGCGTCGAACTTCGAGCGCTTCGTCTTCGACCTCGTCGGCCGCGATGCCGGCGTGGTGCGGGAACTCTGGCAGGAAGTCGACGCCGGGCGCAGCTTCGACCTGAGCCATTCGCCGTACTTCACCGGGCTGCCGGATTTCGGTTTCGTCTCCGGCAGCAGCACCCACGCCGACCGGCTGGCGACGATCCGCGACGTCTGGCAGAAGCACGGCACGATGATCGACACCCACACCGCCGATGCCGTCAAGGTGGCACGCGAGCACTTCGATCCGCAGACGCCGATGGTGGTGCTGGAAACGGCGCAGCCGGTGAAGTTCGCCGAGACGATCCAGGAGGCGCTGGGCCGCGATCCGCTGCGGCCGGCGGAGCTCGAAGGCATCGAGAGCCTGCCGCAGCGCGTCGAGGTGATGCCGCCCGACGCCGCGGCCGTCAAGGCCTTCATCGTGCGGCACTGCTCCTAGGTTTTCTTCCCGCCTTCAGGCGAGCAGGTTCGGCAGGATCATCACGATCACCGCCACCAGGGCGATGATCGCCGCGACGATGTAGGTGGCGCGCTGCGCGCGCTTGATCGCCGCCATTTCGCGCTGCCAGAGATCCGACCACGAGAGGAAGGAATCGCAAGCGGCATCCGGCGTGTCGTCGAACGAGCACTTGGGGGTCCCGAAGTGGCCGCAGACGTGGCAGTTCATGCCGCTGTTTTGCGCCGAAGTGTTTTTCGTGTCCATGACGGAACGCTACCGCATCGCGCTGCGCTTGTGAATTCATCGAAAGCCATACGGCATATGGCGCCGTGGCAGTGTCAGGCTGCTGCAAGCTAGGCCTTGGCGCGGCTGACTGCGTTCAGGTAGACCGTCACCGACACGCCCGCCAGGGCGATGCCGGCGATCGCGGCCAGCCAGAAGCCGGCCGCGCCGCGCGGCGGACCGAAGGTGCCGGTGAGGCCGAGCGTCACGCCGCCGCCGAGTCCGACGCCCCACAGCGTGGTCGTGTAGATCAGCATCGGCACGGCCGATCGCTTGTAGCCGCGCAGGGCGTTGACCGCGACGGCCTGAAGCGCATCGGCGAGGTGATAGACGCCGACCAGCACGAGCAGCGGCACGGCGATCGCCTGCACCTCGAGGTCCGGCGAGTAGAGGGCGGCGATCGGCCCGGCGGCGATCCAGAAGATCGTGCTGAGCATGGCCGCGAGCGCGAGCCCGAGGCCGACGCCCGTCCAGCAGATGCGGCGCGCGCGCCCGGCTTCGCCCGAGCCGAGCGCGTGCCCGGCGAGCACCGCGGTGGCATTGCCGAGCGACAGCGGCAGCATGAAGGCGAGCACAGCGACATTGGCGGCGATCTGGTGCGCGCCGGCGACGACCGGGCCGAGGCGCGCGATGAACAGCGCCATGAAGGTGAAGGCGGTGACGTCGGCCAGGAAGGTCAGCCCGATCGGAACGCCCAGGCGCAGGAAGGCCGCGATCGTTTGCGCGTCGGGCGCGACGAGGCGGGTGGCGAGGCGGAACTCGGCGTAGTCGGGATTCGTCAGGCACCAGCGCCAGGCCAGCACGGCCATGAGCGAAGCGTCGCAGGCAGTGGCGACGGCGCAGCCCGGCGCGCCGAGCCGGGGTGCGCCGAGCAGGCCGTACATGAACACGGCGTTGAGCGGAATCTTGAGCAGCAGCGCGAGCAGGTTGAACATCATCACCGGCCGCGGACGGCCGATGCCGGTCGACAAACCGAAGAACAGCCGGAAGGCGAGGATTCCCGGAACCGCCCAGGCCGAGGCGTCGAGATAGGCGCGCACCTTGGCGTCGACATCGGGCTGGAGCTGCGAGACCGCCAGGAATGGCTGCGGGAAGCGCAGCATGACGACGGCGACGAGGCCGAGCGCCGCCGAGACCCAGACGCCCTGGTGGATCTCGCGGCCGATCGCGGCCCGCCTTCCGGCGCCGTGAAGCTGGGCGACGATCGGCGGCATCGCGAGCAGCACGCCCATCAGCGACATCAGGATCGTGGCCTGCACCGAACTGGCGATGCCGACCGCGGCGAGGTCGGCGACCGAAAGCCTTCCCGCCATCGCGGTGTCGAACAGGCCGTTGGCGACGACGGCGAGCTGCGCGACGAACATCGGCCAGGCCATGCGCATCAGTTCCCGTGACGGGGAGTACGGCTTTTCGGTCATGCACAGAGTATGGGCCATCGCGCAGCCCGCTGGCCCGGCGCGCGACGGAGGCGGCGGCGATCGGGCGGGCGAGGCTCTACCGGCTGTCCTGACCGCGGCTGCGAATCTCAGGCCGGCGGCGCCTCGTGGCAGACGCGGAACTTCGCGTCGCTCGCCTGGCACAGCACGGGCCGCCTGCCGGCCGCGAAGAGCTGCTTGAACAGCGCCAGCGCCTCGTACTGGTTCGCCAGCGTCTCCCGCCGTACCGGAGCGCCGCCGGGGAAGCAGGTCTGGCAGTGGATCGTAAGGGTGCTCATGCGGGGACTCGGCAACCAAGCGGGACGACGGCCGATTATGCGATCAAGCTTCGCGCGGCAAGTTCAGAACTGTTTATCGCGGCATAGACTGCGCCGCCGTGTCGCATTCACCGGATGCTGACCGACGGGCGGTACTTCTTGCCCAGGCCGCGCGTGACGCCGGTGACGACGATGCGTGCAGCGTTGCTTGGCGTCGATGCCTCCCGTTGGTTGCGATCCAGTTCCGAAGATGTCCTCGCCGAAAAGTCCCGAATAATCGTACGAAAGCCATAGGCCGCCGGCATAAGCGGTTTGCCGCCGCTGGCCGGAAGCATTATCCTCACCCGCGTCCGCTCAACTGCGATGCCCCGGCCGTGCATCTCGCCTCCCTCATCCCATCATGCCGCAAGGCCCCTTGAATCTGCGCTGGCTCTCCGCCGCAACACTGCTCTCGCTGGTCGTGGCGTTTTCCGCCATGGCCGCGGGGTCCGCTGCCTTGGCCGCCGCGGCGTCGGTGGCCTTGGTGTCGTCGACGGCGTGGCTCGCCTGGCGCTTCGGCAAGAGCGCCGACGCGGACGTCGTCAGCGATCAGATGCGCCTGTTCAACATCCTCGAGACGCTGCCGTCCTACGTCATCCTGCTGACGCCCGACTATCACGTCGTCTTCGCCAACCGCATCTTCCGCGAACGCTTCGGCGAATCGCGCGGCCGGCGCTGCTACGAATTCCTGTTCGACCGCAACGCGCCGTGCGAGGCCTGCGAAACCTACTCGGTGCTCGAGGGCGCGGGATCCCATGAATGGGAATGGACCGGCCCCGACCGCCGCACCTACTTCATCTACGACCGCCGCATCGTCGATGCCGACGGCAATCCGTGCATCCTCGAGATGGGCATCGACATCACCGAGCGCAAGCGCGCGGAACAGGAGCAGCAGCGCCTCAACCGCGCGCTGCGGCTGCTCAGCGACGGCAACCTGCTGATGGTCCGGGCCGACGACGAGTCCAAGCTGCTGTGCGCCATCTGCCGCCTGGTGGTCGAGACCGGCGGCTACCTGATGGCGTGGATCGGGATGGCCGAGGCGGATGCGCAGAAGTCGGTGCGGCCCGTCGCGCAGTCCGGCTACGAGGGCGGCTACCTGGAGGCCGTCCATATTTCCTGGGACGAAGCGCAGGACATCGGCCGCGGGCCCACCGGGACGGCCATCCGCACCGGCAAGACGCAGGTCAACCAGAACTGCCTGATCGACCCGCGCATGGCGCCGTGGCGCGAGGCGGCGATCAAGCGCGGCTACCAGGCGAGCATCGCGCTGCCGCTGATCGGCAAGCAGCAGCTGCTCGGCGCGCTGACGCTCTACGCCGCGGACGCGGAGGCGTTCAATGCGCAGGAGGTGAAACTGCTCGAGGAACTGGCGCGCAACGTCGCCTTCGGCATCGAGACGCTGCGCGAGCGCCAGCAGCGCGAGCAGGCCGAGGCCGCGACGCGGGCGAAGAGCGCCTTTCTCGCCAACATGAGCCACGAGATCCGCACGCCGATGAACGCCATCCTCGGGATGGCGCACCTGATGCGGCGCGACGGCGTGACGCCGAAGCAGGCCGCGCAGCTCGACAAGATCGACATGGCGGCGTCGCTGCTCATGCACATCATCAACGACGTGCTCGACCTGTCGAAGATCGAGGCCGGCAAGCTGACGCTGATCGAGACCGACGTCAACCTCTCGGGGCTGCTCTCCAACGTCGCTTCGATCCTGTCGCCGCGCGTCGGCGAAAAGGGACTGCGCCTCGTCGTCGAGCCGGCGCCGCTCGACGGGCTGCTGCGCGGCGACCAGACGCGCCTTACGCAGGCGCTGCTCAACTATGCCAACAACGCCATCAAGTTCACGGCCTCCGGCACCATCACCATCCGCACGCAAGTGCAGGAGGCGACCGACGACGCGGTGCTGCTGCGCTTCGAGGTGAGCGACACCGGCGTCGGCATCCCCGCGGATGCCTTGCGCCGGCTCTTCGTCGCGTTCGAGCAGGCGGACAATTCGACCACGCGCGAGTTCGGCGGCACCGGCCTCGGCCTCGCGATCACCAAGCGCCTCGCCGAGCTCATGGGCGGCGAGGCCGGCGCGCGCAGCACGCCGGGGCAGGGTAGCCGCTTCTGGTTCACGGCGCGTCTGGCCAAGGCCGCCGGGACGTCGCCGATCGAGGCTGGAGCGCGCCGGCAGGGCGCGGAGGCGGTCCTGGCGCACGACTTCGGCGGCCGGCGGCTGCTGCTGGTCGAGGACGATCCGATCAAC
>DAIDAU010000272.1 GCA_027310465.1 Rhodocyclaceae bacterium | reverse complement strand
GACCTATGTCGTCGTTCCCCAGATCTTGATCGATTTGGACGCTGCTTCATTCCGCTCACATCAATCCGAATCCGTCTACGACGAACATAGCGCCGTTCAGACGTTTGACGGCTGGCTTGCCGAAGCCCTGCGCCGCAAGGTAACCGACATTCATATCGAGATCCGCGAGCGCGTTGCCGCTGTACGGATGCGCGAAAACGGCATTCTCGTCTCGCTGCCGGCCGAAGAGTCTGGAAAGGCGGGCCGCGCGGTGGCCGCGGCGTTCACCCTTCTCGCCGACTCCGACACGCGTAACGATCCGTCGTTCTCATTCACCGAGGAACGCAACTGCATCATCGAGCGCGTCATTGGGGAAGACACTCGGCGATATCGGTTCGAATCGTTCCCGGTACTTGGTGGGCTCGACTGCATTATTCGGGTTCTTCATCTTGCCGATCCGATCAAGGTGATGACTCTTGACGAGCTCGGCTACGCCGCAAGCCAGATCGTCGTAATTAAGCGCGCTGCCCGTCGCCGCGTCGGCCTGATCCTCGTTTCCGGATCCACCGGCTCAGGAAAGACGACGACGCTTCTCACGCTGATGACGCTCGACCCGGAGCGCGATCAGAAGAAGTTCTTTGCCCTCGACGATCCCACCGAATATCGAATGGCAGGGGTGTCGCATATTTCCATTCGTGGATCCGGCTCCAGCGCCGCCGGCGCCGCCGCTCGCGAACATGCCTATACGGAAGCCGCACGCATGATCCTACGTGCGGATCCGGACGCCGCGATGATCGGCGAGGTCCGCGGCGAGGACGTGGGCAACGTCCTCACCGCATTGGTCCAGACCGGTCATCGCTGCTACTCATCGCTGCATACGACCAGTGCGATCGGCTCGATTCCGCGACTGGAGTCGAGCGCAATCGCGATCGCACGTCAAACGTCCTGTGCCCGCGACTTCCTTTCTCTGCTGATGTACCAGGTGTTGTTGCCGCGGCTCTGTGATTGCGCTCGCCCGGCGGCCGAACTTCTGTCGCCAGAGTATCTGCAGAATATCAAGGACATCTTTCGTGTCGACGATCTCAGTCGCGTCCGTGCCGCCAAGCCGGGTGGCTGCGAGAAATGTCGGGAGACGGGGGTCGGCGGGCAGACGGTCGCCGCGGAAGTGGTGGCGCCCACGGCCACGCTATTGCGCCTGCTGCGTGATGGTCAGGATGCCGAGGCCGACGAATACTGGCGCGGTCTTCGCGTCGCCGGCTTCGGCGAGGCCGATATGACTGGAAAGACAGCGTTCGAACACGGCCTGTGGAAGGTATTGCAGGGTCAGGTGGATCCACGGCATCTCGAGCGCGAGTTCCAGGAATTCGATGACTATGCGATGACGATGCCGACAATGGGCTTTGGCAATCCCAGCCTGGGAGGCGCGCCGTGAAGTTCACGATGCCTGCACTCAAGAGTCCGAAGGAATACGTGGCCGCCTTTTACAGGTGGCGTCAAAGGCGTATCTTTTCCAAGAATAGGATCGAGTTTTACGAAGACCTCGCCACCGCATACACCGATGGCGTTCCTATCATCGCACACCTTGACCAGGCGAGTGCGACTGAGGGCAAGCATGGTTCTCCGACGCTCTCCAGTGCTTTGGCCCTAGTGCAGCGGCGCTATAGCGAGAATAGCGAGCGTCCATTTGCGGATGCCCTCGCCGGCTTCACTCCGGAATCGGAACGGATGCTCCTGCGTGCCGCTGAGCTATCCGGTAAGTTCCCTGCGACGTTGCGGTTTACGGCGGAGACGGCCCAACGAGTAGGGCGCATGAAGCGAACGATCAAAGAGGCAATCTTCTCGCCGCTGATCGCCGTATCGATCGCCGGATACACCATGTGGCAGTTCGCGACGGAGCTTACGCCGCTTCTCGATGATGTCATCTCGCCAGAGGATTGGACGGGCGCTGCGCTCGCGCTGCGCTGGATGTCAAAAGCGATTGTCTATGGCGGCCGACCTGTCCTTGCACTGCTAGCGATCGTAGCTGTCATCTGCTACTACCAGGCGCCAAAGTGGACGGGTGCGAAACGTCGAGTTATCGATGAGCTTCCTGGCTTTTCGATGTATCGCGATTATCACGGCGCCCTGTTCATAGTCTCCTATGCTTCGCTCTTGGGAGCTGGCGTTGGGCAGATCGAGGCGCTCCAGATGATCGCTCAAAACGCCATTCCGTGGGTCCGTTGGCACTGCAATACGATCGCCAATCGCCTCGCCGAAGATCCGACATCGCCAGGCCTCGCCTTCAACACGGGCGTGCTGCCGCTCAAGGTCGCCAACCGCTTGATCAATCTTGCCGATCGTTCGAACTTCAACGAACAGATCGAGAAGATTGGCCTTTCCATCATTGCTCAGACAGACGAGCGATTCCAGGATTTTTCCGGTGGCCTGGGCGTTGGGATCGAACTTGCCACCGGGATTTTGCTTGTTCTGATGACGTTCGGCATCGCAATGGTCACAACGCAGTTCCATCCCACACTTTAGAAAGGAGTCGTAAATGGCTACCAAAGAAATTATGGGCGTTTCCATCGCCCAACTTGTCACGGTTGCAGGCATCGTAGCGGCCCTAGGTGCAGGCGTCCAACTCTTCAAGGGATCCGGCGTCAGCAACGAGGCCGCCTATGTCAACCAGCTGGTGTCGGATGCACGCGCTTATGCCAGCGCCGACGCCGATGCCAGCAACGTCAGCGTCGCGAACCTGTACGCCGCGAAGAAGGTTCCACCTAATCGTTACCTGTCGGCAACGACGATGAGTACGCCCTGGGGCGGAACACTCACGCTCGCCACTACAACGATCAGCGCCGGGACCGACGGTATCAGCCTCACCTATTCGGCCGTTCCGCCCGGCGAATGCACCGACTTCGGAAAGACGTTGGGCCCTGGCGCAGCAATCGTAAAGATTGGTGGCACGACCACGAAGGCCTATGGTGCCGCACTCGCCACGACCGGTGCTTCAGGCGTGAATACGCTGTGCACCGCTGCGAGCACCGAGTCCATGGAATTCGACTTCAGCATCAAGGGACAGTAATGCTCGATTCCTCCCAAGTCACCGATTGGCGGATCAAACCGACCGCACTTGCGCAATCCGTTTTCATGCGCGATGGGCGGCCGTATCCGCTTCGCGGCGATGAGGCGGCTCTGGAAACGGTTCGAGGCATCGCTGCAGCCGTCGAGCGTCAGCCGACGGCAATGGCCCGTCGATGCGCCATTGCCGTCGGTGGCGAGATCTATCGGATCGAGATCATGCCCAACGGCACGATCGCTGCCCGTGCCATCCCCGATTTCGTACCGACCATGGAGGACTTGCGCATCGGCAAGTCCTATCGGGATCTTCTTCTCGATCCCGAGTTGGCCCGCAAGGGTGGTCTGATTCTCGTCACTGGCGCCGCCGGCAGTGGGAAGAGCCATACCGCGGCAGCGCTGACGACCGACTACCTGCGATCGGGATTCAGCAATTACGGCCTGACCTACGAAAACCCCATCGAGTTCCAGATGGAGGGATTCCACGGCGAAGGCTATCTCGACCAAAACAACATCCCAGAGGGCAACTACGCATACGCGCTGTCCCATTGCCTTCGCTGCTTTCCGGCGAACAGCAGGAGCGTCCTGTTTGTCGGCGAGATCCTCGATAGCGATGCCGCCATTGAGCTCTGCAAGGTCTTCCTGGCCGGCCACCTGGTGGTCAGCACACTTCATGGCGGCAACATCATCAGCGCAATGCAGCGCCTCTTTTCTCTCGCCGGCGCCGAGTCGAATAAGGCCATCCGCGAAGTGATTGCGCTATCGCTTCGCCGCGTTGTTCACCAGGAACTCGTCCGCACCGCCGAGGGCGTTCGCGTTCGCATGCAGCCGCTTAAGGTCAGCGTTACGGCTCAGCAGCTGATCGCCCAGGGAATGCTGCAAAACCTCAAAGACCCGATCCAGGTCACAGAAAGCGCCATGTTGAAGGAACCCGCATAATGGACCAGATTTTTTCGCCCCAAGACACGAACTACACGCCCGCACAGTTCTTCGAGCACATTCAGCCCACATGGGCACGGGTGTACCTTGAGGTCTTCGACCAGCTAAAGGACGAACTCGGTCCGGAGGAACTAATCTGGCGCGACCAGCGCGTCTGCGGCGCCATAACGCGCTTGATCGGTTTCGACCCAATGCAGTATTCGCACCGCGAGCTCCAGGCTCAACTCGAGTACATCCAACTCTCGCGTGAGGCCTGCAAGGCACTCTATCTCGCCGATGAGGTTGCAAAACTCGACGGGCTCCCTGCGCTCGATTATGCGCAGGGCTGGATGGCGGCCTATTGGTGGCTGCGGCAGGAAATGGTGCTGTGCCCAACCATGAACATGCGTTGCGCTGGCGCGAATTGCCCCAGTGAGGACATCATGGTCGCGGCCGCTCATCGGCACGCGTCGATGCAACGCCCACAGCATGTTGAGGCATTCCTGGATGGCTTCCGCACCTACGTGTCTCGTCACACCGGACAGCAGAACGCACGATGCCAATTGTCCTCGGAATGTAAGGCTGGCAAGGCTGCGTAGGAGCCTAAGAAATGAATGCCCTCGTTGCCACGAGCATCGCCATTGCAATCCTGTCCGGACTTGCCCAACAATATGCAACGCAACGTGTCGAGGTCTTCCGGCAAGGTATCGGAACCGCCCAAGGGCAGCAGCTAGGCGTTCTCGGCGTTGCGATCAACGCCTACATTGCCCAAAACTTCCGCACGCTTGTCGGGCAAACGACCGGCATTCTCGCTGCGAACGGCACTGCGTGCGCGGTCGCGAACCAATTCAGTCCCACGGTGGCGGAGCTCAAGACCTGCGGCTTCCTGACGCTGAATTTCAACGCAACAAACTACTTCTCGGGCGGTTACCAAACCAACCTGTCACAGTTCGGGACTTGCCCAACGAACTGCACAATCATCGGTACCGCCGCACTGACCAATGCGATTCTTC
>DAIDAU010000265.1 GCA_027310465.1 Rhodocyclaceae bacterium | reverse complement strand
GCTGTACTGGATCGTGTGGCCGTCATTCCTGGTGGCGGGATTGGTCGAGTTCGTCTTCTTCGCCATCGTCAATCCGCGCGAGCTATACCTGTTCGGCGAGCCGATGCGCCTGTCGGCGATCGCCACGTATTCGATCGGCTTCTTCTGCTTTTGGGCGATCTGCGCCGTCAGCAGCGCGGCGACCAGCTTCTTCCAGAGCGCAGCCGCGGAACTCAACCTACATGCGAGGAGGCCTTCGCCGACCCAGCACGAGCCGTAATGTCCGGCATCGCCGGGCACCGACAAGAAAACACGATCCGCCGAACACGAGCCGGCGGACGCCACCCCGACAGAGGAGAAACTCCTTGAAGATGTCTCGCGTTCCGAGGCGGGCCCTCCATCGCCTTGCCTTCGCCGCAGCGTGCGGCGCGCCGCACGCGGCCCATGCCGCGTTCCAGTGGAACTTCCCCGAGCCGGTCACGCCGATCGCGCGCGACACGCTGAAGATCCACAACGAGTTCATGACGGTCATCACGGCGCTGTTCGTGGTGGTTTTCGCCATCATGATCTATTCGATGATCAAGCATCGCAAGGGCGCCGATCATCCGCCGGCCAAGTTCACCGGCCCTAGCGGGAAGCTCCAGTGGTTCTGGACCCTGGTGCCGTTCGCCATACTGCTGTTCATCGACTTCGTGCTGATGGGCGTGCCGGCCGTGGAGGCCGTGGTCAACATGGAGGACACGCAGAACAAGGCCGACATGGTGCTGAAGGTCACCGGCATGCAGTGGAAGTGGCAGTACGAATATCCCGACGCCGGCGTGAAGTACATCAGCACACTGGCGACGCCGCGCGACCAGATCGAGAACCAGGCGCCCAAGGACGAGCACTACCTGCTCGAGGTCGACAATCCGGTGGTGCTGCCGGTGGGCAAGAAGGTGCGCGTGCTGATCACGTCTACCGACGTCATCCATACCTGGTGGGTGCCGCAGTTCGGCGTCAAGCGCGACGCCATTCCCGGCTTCCTGCGCGAAACCTGGCTGCGCATCGACAAGCCCGGCATCTATCGCGGCCAGTGCGCCGAACTGTGCGGCAAGGACCACGGCTTCATGCCGGTCGTCGTCAAGGCCGTGCCCGAGCCCGAGTACCTGGCTTGGCTCGACCAGAAGAAGGCCGAAGCGGCCGCCGCCGCGAGCAGCAGCGACCGCGTGTGGACCAAGGAAGAGCTGATCGACAAGGGCAAGGAAGTCTACGGCCGCATCTGCATGGCTTGTCACCAGCCCGAAGGCCGCGGCCTGCCGCCGACCTTCCCGCCGCTTGCCGGCAGCAAGATCGTCAACGGCCCGCTGCTGTCGGCCGAAGGCCGGATCATCCGCGACAGCCATGTCGACCGCGTCATGAACGGCAAGGCGGGCACGGCGATGCAGCCGTTCAAGAACCTGCTCACCGACCTCGAGATCGCCTCGGTGATCACCTACGAGCGCAACTCGTTCGGCAACGCCAGGGGCGACATGATCCAGCCCGCCCAGATCCGCAGCCTGCGTCAGGAGAAACTATGAACACCGCAACCACCACCATCCCGGTCGCCGGCGCGCATCACGGCGACCATCACGGCCACCATCAGCCGAGCGGCGTGCTGCGCTGGATCACCACGACCAACCACAAGGACATCGGCACGATGTACCTGACGTTCGCGCTGATCATGTTCTTCGTCGGCGGCCTGATGATCCTCGCCGTGCGCGTCGAGCTGTTCCAGCCCGGCCTGCAGCTGATGC
Source organism: Rhodocyclaceae bacterium (assembly GCA_027310465.1). GTDB lineage: Bacteria > Pseudomonadota > Gammaproteobacteria > Burkholderiales > Rhodocyclaceae > Nitricoxidireducens. Next base: position 6,692 of record DAIDAU010000265.1, on the reverse strand, counting down.
GGCCGGAATTCTTCAACCAGCTGATCGGCGTGCACGCGCTGGTGATGATCTTCGCGGCGCTGATGCCGGCGGCCACGGGTTTCGCCAACTGGCAGATCCCGCTGATGATCGGCGCGCCCGACATGGCGCTGCCGCGCGTCAACAACTGGGGCTTCTGGCTGCTGCCGCCGGCCGCGCTGCTGCTGACGCTGCCGTTCGTGCTGTCGCTGTTCGGCATCGGCGACGGCGCGCTGGCCACCGGCTGGACGATGTACGCGCCGCTGTCGGTGCAGGGCGGCTTCGGCGTCGACTTCGCCATCTTCGCGGTGCACCTGCTCGGCGTCTCCTCGATCCTCGGCTCGATCAACATCATCGTCACCATCTTCAACATGCGCGCGCCGGGCATGACGATGATGAAGCTGCCGCTGTTCGCCTGGGGCTGGCTGATCACCGCCTTCCTGCTGATCGCCACGATCCCGGTGCTGGCCGGCGCAGTCACCATGCTGCTCGCCGACCGCCACTTCGGCACCCATTTCTTCAGCGCCGCCGGCGGCGGCGATCCGATCCTGTTCCAGCACCTGTTCTGGTTCTTCGGCCACCCCGAGGTGTACATCCTGCTGCTGCCGGTGTGGGGCCTGATGCCGCACGTGATCTCGACCTTCTCGCGCAAGCCGATCTACGGCTACAAGGCGCAGGTCTACGCCTTCATGGCCATCGGTGTGCTGTCGGTCGTGGTCTGGGCGCACCACTTCTTCACCGTCGGCATGCCGACGCCGGCGCTGATCTATTTCATGTTCGCGACGATGTCGATCTCGCTGCCGCTGGCGGTGCTGTTCTTCTGCTGGATCGCCACCATGTGGCGCGGCGCCATCAGCTTCGAGACGCCGATGCTGTTCGCGCTCGGCTTCATCGTGCTGTTCGGCATCGCCGGCCTGACCGGACTGGTGCTGGCCGACGTCGCGGCGGACGCGCAATATCACCACAGCTACTTCGTCGTCGCGCACTTCCACTATGCGCTGTTCGCCGGCGGCATCATGGGCGTGATGACCGGCGTCTACTACTGGCTGCCGAAGTGGACCGGCCGCATGTACAGCGAGCGCCTCGGCAAGCTGCATTTCTGGCTGACCGCGATCTCGTTCAACCTCACCTTCATGCCGCAGTTCTTCCTCGGCCTCGCCGGCATGCCGCGGCGCATTCCCGACTACGCGCTGCAGTTCGCCGAGTTCAACGCCATCTCGACGGTCGGCGCGTTCGTCCTCGGCTTCTCGCAGCTGATCTTCGCCTGGAACGTCTGGCAGTGCGCGAAGGGCGGCGCCAAGGCGCCTGCCAAGGCATGGGAAGGCGCCAGCGGCCTCGAATGGGAGCTGTCGTCGCCGCCGCCTTACCACAGCTGGGAAACGCAGCCGCAGGTCGCGTGAAATGGGCGGCGTTCCTCCCGACGACCTCGAACGGCGGCGCGCCGGCGCGCGCCGCCTGGCCTGGCTGATCGGCGCCGCGGCCTTCGCCGTCTATGCGCTCGGCATCTACCTGAGACGCTGATGGACGCGCGCCACCTTCCCCTCGTCAAGCGGCTGCTGTGGCTGATCGCCGGCGCCTTCGCCTTCGCCTTCGCCATGGTGCCGCTCTACAACGTGCTGTGCGAAGTGACCGGCCTCAACGGCAAGACCGCCGGACCCGGCGGCTTCAGCATCGGCGGCCTGATCGGCGACCCCGCGGCGCCGCCCTCGCCGATCGACCATACCCGCACGGTCACCGTCGAGTTCACCGGCACGGTGATGCCGGGCCTCACCTGGGAGATGCGCCCGCTCACCTTCAGCCTCGATACGCATCCCGGCGAGATGCAGATGGTGAGCTACCTGGTGCGCAACACGTCCGACAAGCCGACGCTGGCGCAGGCGATTCCCAGCGTCACGCCCGGCGAGGCGGCGCAGTCCTTCCACAAGATCGAGTGCTTCTGCTTCAGCCAGCAGGCGCTGGCGCCCGGCGAATCGCGCGAGATGCCGCTGACCTTCATCGTCAATCCCGACATCGACAAGAGCATCCGCCACATCACCCTTTCCTACGCATTCTTCAGCATCGACGGCCGACGCCTCGCGTCGGCCGCAACTTCGGAGGCCAAGCCATGAGCGCCATCACGGCCAAGCTGGAAAACCCCAGCTATTTCGTCCCGCAACCGACCGTCTATCCCTTCCTGCTGTCGTCGGGCCTGTTCGCCCTGACGCTGGGCTTCATCCTCAAGATGAACGACTACCCGCCGGGCCCCTGGATCATGCTCGGCGGCGCCGGCATCATCGCCTACGTGCTGTTCGCCTGGTTCGGCCGGATCATCGGCGAGTCGCAGGGCGGCGCCTACCGCGACTGGGAGGACAAGTCCTTCCGCTACGGCATGATCTGGTTCATCGCCTCGGAAGTGATGTTCTTCGCCGCCTTCTTCGGCGCGCTGTTCTACATGCGCACGATCTCGGTGCCGGAGCTCGGCGCGATGCAGGCCGCGCACGGCACGACGCTGTATCCGGGATTCACCGGCGCGTGGCCCTCGTCCGGCCCGAAAGGACCGCTGTTCACGCCGATGAGCGCCTGGGGCATCCCGGCGATCAACACCGCGCTGCTGCTGTCGTCCGGCGTCACCGTGACGATCGCGCACTGGGGCCTGCTGCAGAACCGGCGCTTCCAGCTCAACGCCGGGCTGTTCGCCACCGTCGCGCTCGGCGTCGCCTTCCTGATCCTGCAGGCCTACGAGTACCACCACGCCTACACCGAACTCGGCCTGACGCTGGCCGCCGGCGCCTACGGCGCCACCTTCTTCATGCTCACGGGCTTCCACGGCTTCCACGTCACGCTCGGCACCATCATGCTGTCGGTGGTGCTGGGGCGCACGCTAAAGGGCCATCTGACGCCCGAGCGCCACTTTGCCTTCGAGGGCATCGCCTGGTACTGGCACTTCGTCGACGTGGTATGGCTGCTGCTGTTCGTGCTGGTCTATTGGCTGTAGCCGGGGATCGCGCCGATGCGGAAGCCGACCAGCAGCACGGCGAACAGCGCCACGGAGAGCCCGATGCGCAGCATCAGCGCCTTTGCCGTGCGCGCCCCGGTGCCGCGGTCGCGATAGAGGAAGAACAGCCCCGAGAACAGACTGACGATTATGGCGAGCAACATCAGGACAGCGAACGTCTTCATGGCCGATCTCCCAAAGCGCGTGCGCGGCGAGCACGCTTCGCAGCATAACCGAGCGGAGCGCGCGGCGCGCTTCCCGCGTCTCGCCGTCGCGCTCTGGGGCGGCACGCTGGCCGCCGTCGTCGCGGCCTGCTGCATCAGTCTCGGCCTGTGGCAATGGCACAAGTACTCGGCCAAGACGGCGCTGCAGGCGCAACTCGACGCGCGCGGCGGCGAAGCTCCCATCGACATCACGACCGAGCCGGTCGACGCCGAAAAGTTCCGCTACCGCCACGTCGCGGTCAGCGGCGAATTCGACGCCGGCGCGCAGATCCTCATCGACAACCGCATCGATCCCCTCACCGAGCGCGCGGGCTACGACGTCGTCACGCCGCTGAAGATCGCCGGCAGCGACATGCGCATCCTGGTCGATCGCGGCTGGGTTCCGGCGGGGCCCGACCGGCGCACGCTGCCGGCCGTCGCGCCGCCGGCCGGCACGGTTCGCCTCACCGGCATCGCGACCGTTCCCGCGACGCGATTCTTCACCCTGGCGCCGCAGGCGCCATCGGCCGGGCGCGCCGGCGCACCGTGGCAGCCGGTGTGGCAGAACCTCGATCTCGCCGCCTTCCGCGCGGCGGTGCCGTGGCGGCTGCAGCCGGTGGTGGTCGCGCTCGACGCCGCGGCGCCGTTCGGCTACGGCCGCACCTGGCTGCGCCCCGACGATCGCTCGACGATGAATCTGTCCTACGCGCTGCAGTGGTTCGGCTTCGCCGCCAGCGCCGTAGCCATCTGGCTCTACTTCCTTCTGCGCCGCACATGAACCCGATCCAGTCCACCACCCACCGCATCCTGCTGCTCCTCGCCGCGCTGACGCTGCTGCCCATGGCCTTCGGCGCGGGCCTCTACTACTCGGGCTGGCGCCCGGCGGCGACGTCGAACCACGGCACGCTGGTCGTGCCGCCGGTGCGGCTGCACGTCGACGGGGTCACCGGCAAATGGTCGCTGCTGCTCGTCGGCGGCACCGATTGCGGCGCGCCCTGCACCGCGCGCCTCGACGATCTGCGCCGTGTCCGCGTCGCGCTCGCCAAGGAATGGCAGCGCACCCAGCACCTGAGCCTCGACCGGGTTCCCGACGGGCTCGGCAGCGTCGCCGCCGGCACGGTGTTCATCGTCGATCCCGACGGCCTGGCGATGATGCGCTACGCCCCCGGCGCGCGGCTCGAAGGCATTCGCGCCGACCTCGAGCGCCTGCTCACTTACTCGTGGATCGGCTGACGCCATGCGCATCGAATCCCCGCTGCTCCACCGCCCGTTCCGGCTCCGGCTCGGCGCGCTGTTCCAGCTGTTCAAGCCGCGCGTCAATGCGCTGATCGTCTTCACCGCGATGATCGGCATGCTGCTGGCGTCGCCGGGGCTGCCGCCGGCGGCCCGCTTCCTCGTCGCCTCGCTCGGCATCGCGCTGGTCGCGGGCGCCGCGGCGGCGATCAACTGTCTCGTCGAGCGCACCATCGACGCGCGCATGGCGCGCACGCGCATGCGCGCCACCGCGCGCGGCGACATCTCGTCCGCCGAGGCGCTGAGCGCGGCGATGGTCATCGGCGCGGCCGGCCTGTGGCTGCTCCACGCCTTCATCAACGATCTCACCATGTGGCTGACGCTCGCCACCTTCCTCGGCTACGCCGTGCTCTACACGGCGGTGCTGAAGCCCGCCACGCCGATGAACATCGTCATCGGCGGCGCCTCGGGCGCGATGCCGCCGGTGCTCGGCTGGGCGGCCATGACGGGCGGAATCGGCGTGGAGCCGCTGGCGCTGTTCCTCATCATCTTCCTGTGGACGCCGCCGCATTTCTGGGCGCTGGCCTGCTGCCGGCGCGGCGAGTACGCGCTGGCCGGGCTGCCGATGCTGCCCGTCACGCACGGCGTGGCGTTCACGACCCAGCACATCCTGCTCTACACCGTGATGCTGGCGGCCGCCAGCCTGGTGCCCGTTTCGCTCGGCATGAGCGGGGCCGTCTATCTCGCGGCCGTCGCGCTGCTCGACACCGGCTTCCTCGGCTTCGCCATCGCGCTGCGCATGCGCTACAGCGACCGCCTGGCGCAGCGCGCTTTCGCCTACTCGATCGTCTACCTGACGCTGCTGTTCGCGGCGCTGCTGCTGGATCGCCTGCTATGACGCGCTTCCATCGCGTGCTGCTGCTCGCCGTCGCCCACAGCTTCGGCGCGGCGCTGCTGCTGGCGACGCTCGTGTCGATCAACGCCCGCGTCCGGCGCTGAGACAACGCAGCCTCGGTGTCCGCGGGACGCGAGGCCGCTCCTCGCGCGGCGGGCTCAATGCACGCTGATCGCGATGTTGCGGCGGCGCGCGTCGAAGTAGTGCGTGGCGACGATGTTGATGGCTTCCCGGGTGTCGGGATCGACGTCGGCGTCGGCGAGATCCACGCGGACATTGCCTTTTTCGGTGATCGTCACCGAGAAGTCGATTTCCGCGGCGCTGGCGTTCGGCAGGACGGTTTCGAGCGCGACCAGGCTGCTGACGTAGGCGAGGGAACTGGCGTCCCGCGTGTCGATGCCGGAGACGGACTCCTGGGCGCTGGCCAGGGAACGAGAAAACGCACTCATGCGATGCTCCTCGACGGTTGGCAGGCGGAGGCTCGCTGCCCCCGCGCCGACAGCATAGACGCCGAGGCGGGTCGTCCCGTCCCCCGAAGTGGCGCGCTTTTACCGGCCAATTCGTCCTTGGCGGGGCATTGTTTATAATCCGCGCATCGCGACAACCGACGCCGCCCGATGCAGCTGTTCGCTCTCGGCCTGAACCACCACACCGCTCCGCTCGCCATGCGCGAGCGCGTGGCCTTCGATCCTCTGCGGCTGCCGCTGGCGCTGCTGGACCTGCTGCGCACGAAGCCGGTGCGCGAAGCCGCGATCCTGTCGACCTGCAACCGCACCGAGCTGTATTGCGCCACCGAGCAGCCCGAGGCGGCGGCCGAATGGCTGGCCGAATACCATTCGCTGCCGCCGCGCGACATCCAGCCCTTCCTCTACACGCATCCGAAGCGCGAAGCCGTGCGCCACATGTTCCGCGTCGCCAGCGGACTCGACTCGATGGTGCGCGGCGAACCGCAGATCCTCGGCCAGATGAAGCAGGCCGCGCGCACGGCCGAGGAGGCCGGCACGCTGGGCACGCTGCTCAACAAGCTGTTCCAGAACACCTTCGCCGTCGCCAAGGAAGTGCGCTCGACCACGGCCATCGGCGCCAACATCGTTTCCATGGCCGCCGCCTCGGTGCACCTGTCGGCGCGCATCTTCGAGAGCATCGCCGACCAGAAGGTGCTGTTCATCGGCGCCGGCGAGATGATCGAGCTGTGCGCCGCGCACTTCGCCGGCGAGAAGCCCAAGCGCCTGACCATCGCCAACCGCACCGTCGAGAAGGCGGAAGCCCTCGCCGCGCGCTTCGACGGCGACGCCATGCGGCTCGACGACGTCGGCGGGCGCCTGCCCGAATACGACATCGTCGTCTCCTGCACGGCGAGCCCGCTGCCGATCATCGGGCTGGGCATGGT
>DAIDAU010000263.1 GCA_027310465.1 Rhodocyclaceae bacterium | reverse complement strand
AAGTTCATCGATGCCGCGACGGTCGCGGTGCTCGACGCCGACACGCCGATCGAGATCGTGCGCCGCGAAGGCGGCTGGATCCTCGTCAAGGCGGGCAAGCGGCAGGGCTGGCTGCGCGGCGAGGCGCTCGCCGCCGCCGCCGCGCAAAGCGGGCTGCTGGCGCTGGACAGCGGCCGCCATGGCCAGGGCGACCTGATCGCGACGACGGGCATACGCGGCTACAGCCGGCCGCCGTCGGCACAGGTGCACGCGCTGATCATGGCGATCGGTGCCTACGAGCAGCCGTTCGAACTCGACGGCGTCAGCCACGACGTCGGCACTGCGACCGAGATCGCCCACCGCATGGGCGTCACCGACGCCAACCTGCACGTGCTGCGCGACGGCCAGTTGACGCTCGACGGCATGCGCCGTGCCTTCGACGAGCTCGAGTCGCAGGTGCTCGACAACGACCAGGTGTTCATCTACTACTCCGGCCACGGCGGCCGCGAGCTGGTCCCCGACGACGCCACGGGCGGCCGGCGCTGCGCCGAGTCGCTGATCTCGGTCGACGGCCGGCCCTTCTTCGACGCCGAGCTCGAGCAGCGGCTCAAGCGGCTCTCGGCCAAGGCGCAGAAGGTCGTGATGTTCATCGACGCCTGCCATTCGGGCGGCGTCACCACGCGCGGCATCAAGACTTCCGAATACAAGGGCAAGTCGTGGAACGGCAAGGGCTACAGCGCCGAAGGCTGCGCCAAGCCGGTCAACGTCTTGACGCGCGGCATCGCCCTGGCGGCGAAGTCGGCCGGCAGCGGCGGCAACAACTTCGCCTACATCGCCGCGGCGCGCGACAACGAGGTGTCGCTCGACCAGGCCAGCAGGGGCGGCGTCGCGACGCAGGCGTGGCGCGCCTGCATGGCGGGCGCGGCCAAGGACCTCGACGGCAGCGGCGCGCTGTCGGTCGACGAGATCCGCAGCTGCGCCCAGGCGAACGTCGACGAGCAGCTGCGCAGCGCGAGCGGATTCCTGCCGCCTCATGTCACGATCACCGGGAACACCAATCTCGTGCTGAGCTACGCGGCGAAGGACACCGCGGCGCCCGCGGAGCCGGAGACGCCGTCCTCGGCGCCCCTGCCGGCGCCGGCGCCCGCGGCGCCGATCGCGGCCCAGCCCCCCGCGGCGCCGCCGCCGCTGCCCGTGCCCGTCGCCGTGCCGGTGGCGGCGCATCCGACGGCCGCGCCGGCGCCGGCTCCCCTGGCCAAGCCGTCGCCGCTGGCGGCGCTCAACGACATCTACAACAACCGCGACGACCGCCGCCTCGTCACCTTGACGGCGCCGCGGCCGAGCCTGCGCATCGGCAAGGACAATCTCGACGTCACCGTCACCTCGCGCGAAGCGGGCTATCTCTATCTCCTGATGGTCGGCTCGGACGGCGAGACCTTCGACCTGCTGTTCCCCAACCAGATCGACCGCAACAACCTGATCCAGGCCGGCGACACGCTGCGCCTGCCGCGCGCGGGCTGGCAGCTCACGGTACAGGGGCCGTCCGGCAAGGACGCGCTGCTGGCCATCGTGACCGATGCGCCGCGCGATTTCGCCAAGGCGGGGCTGAAGCCGGCCGGGCCGTTCTCGGTCGTCGAGGGCGTCGCCGCCAAGGACATCCAGCTCGTCACCGCCACCTCGGCGCAGGCCGATCGCGACGAGTGCAATACCGGCAGGCAGACGCGCAACATCGCGATCCAGAAGAGCTGCTCCAACGCCTACGGCGCGGCGCTGCTCACCGTCGAAGAAATCGCGCCGTAGGAGGAGCCATCATGAAGAAGATTGCCGTCCGCCTCGCCGCGCTGCTCGTCGCCGCGACCTTCGCCGCCCACACGCTGGCCCAGGCGCCCGCGCCCGCCAGCGACGCTTCGGGCGACGACGAGCTGAAGCCGCGCTTTATCTGGGGCATCCTGATCAACATCGCGCTCAAGTATGCCGTGTCGGCGTTCAGCAGCTACCTGGTGGGCAAGCTGACCGAGCAGCTGACGCCGGAGAGCCTGGCGACCATGCTGGTCCACAGCAAGTCGGCGAGCATCACGCCGCTGTCCGGGCTGGCGCCGCGCGAGTATGCCGCGCGCGATGCCGGCGCGCCGGAGAATGCCGTCGCCGGCGAGCCGTCCAAGCCGCTGAAGATCGAGAACGGCCATGAGAACTACCAGGCCGTGCACGTCGCGCTGATGAACTTCGGCCGCAACGGCAACCCGCAGGGCTTCCATCCGGTGACGGCGGGATTCCGCACCGGCGAGCGCTTCAAGCTGCGCGTGCTGCCGACCTTCGACGGCATGCTGGTGATCGACAACATCAACCCGAAGAGCCAGCGCAAGCAGATCTATCCGCCGCAGGCCGAGAACGTCGTCGCCATCAAGGCCGGCATCGAGATCGTGATCCCGCTCGACAAGGACCAGTACTTCGAGTTCACCGGCGAGGCCGGCGACGAGCAGCTCGTCGTCACGGTGCGCGACCCGCGCGCCTTCGGCCCAGCCGCGTCGACGGCCGCGGTGACGCGCAAGGACGAGAACAACGGCTCCAACTTCATGCAGGAAGTGGCGGCCGACACCTATCCGGTGATCTCGCAGTCGCTGCATCTGCGCCACGACTGACGGCCGCCCGCAAACCCTGACGCCGTCGGGGTTTGCGCCTCCTTGCATCGCCGCGCGGCGGAACTACGCTGTGTGATTCGAGGAGGCGACGCAATGGCCATCCTGCTGATAGGGACGCGCAAGGGCGGCTTCGTGCTGGAGACCGGAGCGGGGCGGCGGCGCGCGCAGCTGGCGGGACCGCACTTCCTCGGCGCCGCGGTGAATCACATGGTGCTCGATCCGCGGGACGGCATTACGCTGCTGGCCGCGGCGAAGCCGGGGCACCTGGGCCATACGGTCTATCGCTCGACCGACCTCGGCGAGCACTGGCGGGAAGCCTCGCATCCGCCGGCGTTCGCGAAGGCCGAAGGCGCGGACCCGGGGAGCAGCGTCGATCACGTCTTCTGGCTCGCCCCGGGCCATGTCGACGAGCCGGACGTCTGGTACGCGGGCACCTCGCCGCCCGGCCTGTTCCGCTCCGAAGACAGCGGCGACAGCTGGCAGGAAGTCGCCGGCTTCAACGCCGGATTCCTGCCCGGCATCCGGCAGCACGTCTTCGACGTTCCCGACGGCGCGATCCTCCACTCGATCAACGTCGATCCGCGCGATGCGCGCCGTCTCTACGTGGGCGTCTCGTCCGGCGGAATCTTCGAATCCACCGACGCCGGCGCGCACTGGCGCGCGCTGAACCGCGGCGTGGCGGCGGACTTCCTGCCCGATCCGAACGCCGAGGTCGGCCACGACCCGCATCGGATGGCGCTGCATCCGCTGGCGCCCGACCGGCTGTATCAGCAGAACCATTGCGGCGTCTATCGGCTCGACCGTCCGGGCGACACCTGGAGCCGCATCGGCAGCGCGCTGCCGGCGGACGTCGGCGACATCGGCTTTCCGCTGGTGCTGCACCCGCGCGATCCCGACACACTCTGGGTCTTCCCGATGGACGGCTCGCGCAACTGGCCGCGCACACCGCCGGGCGGCAAGCCGGGCGTCTATCGCAGCCGCGACGGCGGCGCGAGCTGGCAGCGCCAGGACGGCGGCATGCCGCGCAGGAACGCCTGGTGGACCATCAAGCGCCAGGCCTTCTGCGCCGACGCCGGCGAGCCGCCCGGACTCTGGTTCGGCACCACGAGCGGCGAAGTCTGGGGCAGCGAGGACGCGGGCGACTCCTGGCGCCGCGTGTGCGAGCATCTGCCCGAGATCTACGCGGTCGAAGCAGCGTAAGCGTGCGCGTCATCGTGCCGGGTCAGCTTTACGATTACACGGGCGGCGTCTCGCGCCTCGCCGCCGAGGGCGAAACGCTCGGCGCAGTTCTAGACGATCTCGACCAGCACTATCCGGGGCTGCGTTTCCGCGTCGTCGATGAGCAGGGGCGGATACGTCGGCACATCCGTTTCTATCTCAACCGGTCGCCGGCAACCACGCTCGCTCATCGCGTTGCACCGGACGACGAGCTGTTGATCGTTGGTGCGTTGTCGGGTGGGTAGGTGGGCGCGTTTAACCGCTGAGGGCGACGGGTGGTCGTCGTCGCTCCATGTCCCCCGGCGGACAAGAGCGATAAGGCGTCCGCCTCCTCCTTTACTTATGCACAGCAGGGCGGCGACTTTACGACGCTGCGCGTACGCGGCGCGAAGCATCTCGGCACCTATCGCGCGATCATCCGCGAGCCCGGCCAGCGCTCGCGGCGCTCGCCGGCCGAGCGCCGCTTCTGCCTCAAGTGCGGCAGCCCGCTGTGGCTGTGGGACCCGCGCTCGCCCGAACTCGTGCATCCGCATGCGTCGGCGATCGACACGCCGCTGTCCACGCCGCCGGAGGTCGTCGCTTCTGGCCGGACGAGTCGCTCGAGGAATGGCACAAGCGCCACGGACTCTGGGACGGGCCGAAGCAGGCGGCCAAACGGAAGAAGTGAGCTGCCGGCAGGAATTGCCGGAAACGCCGCGGCTGCGCCCGGTTGCGCTCCGATACGAGGGCCTGGCCGATGCCCGAGGCGGGGCACGGAAGATGCATCTGGTTACATATCCGGCCGTGCCGCTGCTCAACCTTCGCGGCGCATGGCCGTTAATCTACCTACGGGGTCAGGCAAAAGGAGAACGATCATGGTGGCCAATCTCAGAGATCGCACCGAGGTCGAACGCTTCCTGCGCGATGCCGATGCGGACGACCTGCTGGCCGAACGCGGGCGCATCCAGCAACTGATGGCGAGCGCCGCGTCCGAACCGCTGTTCGGCGAACTGATGGCGCGTATCGCCTACGAGTTGCGCTTCCGCATTCCGCAGCCCATCTGATCAAAAGACCGGGGGCGCGGTGCCGGCATGATCGCCGGCACCGCGCCCCCGAATGGCATTGCTTCCCGGCTACTTCAGCCGCTCGATGCCCAGCATCTTGAGGATGTACTTCTCGAAGACGGGCTCGGTGTCGCCTTTCTTCATCTTGCGCATGAAATACTTCTCGAAGCCGACCTTGGCGAGATGCACCCACTTGCCCTTCTTGAACCAGTTGACGTTGCGCGGCGGAATCTGCGGCAGCGCGACGAAGGCGGCGCCGGTGTCGCCGAAGTCGGCGAGGCACACGGCGTTCCAGGTCGCCTTCTGGTCCGGCTCCTTGCCGTCGATGGCGTTGCGGATGTTGTGCACCGTGGCGGTGACCATCGTCTCGATCATGTAGCCGGTCTTCGGCGCGCCGGTGGGCACGGGAGTCGGCTCGACCGGCGGGATGGCGACGCAGACGCCGACCGAGTAGATGTTCTTGAACTTCGCGTTGCGCTGGAATTCGTCGATCAGGATGAAGCCGCGCGGGTTGGTCAGGCCCTCGATGCCGAACACCGCGTCGACGCCCTTGAAGGCCGGCAGCATCATCGAGAACTTGAACGCCAGCTCGTGCTCCTTCTTCACCGAGCCGTCGTCGTTGTGCTCGGCGACGGTCATCTTGCCGGGCTCGACCTTGGTGACCTTGGCGTTGCAGATCCACTTGATGTGCTTCTCGCGCAGCACCGACTCGAGCATGCCCTTCGAGTCGCCGACGCCGCCCAGGCCGAGGTGGCCGATGTAGGGCTCGGCGGTGACGAAGGTCATCGGCACCTTGCTGCGGATCTTGCGTTTGCGCAGGTCGGCGTCCATGATCAGCGCGAACTCGTAGGCCGGGCCGTAGCAGGAGGCGCCCTGCATCGCGCCGCAGACGACGTGGCCGGGATCGTTGACGAAGCCGGCCCACGTCTGCGCGGTCTCGGCGGCATGGTTCACCGTGCACACCGAATGCGTGTGTCCGCCGTTGGGGCCGGAGCCGGGAACTTCCTCGAATGCGAGCTTGGGGCCCGTGGCGATGATCAGGTAGTCGTAGTCGACGACCTTGCCGTCGGCCAGCTCGATCTGGTTCTTGTCGGGATGCACGCGCTTCGCCGCCGTGGCGATCAGATGGATGCCCTTCTTCTCGAGACAGGGCTTGAGCTCCAGCGTGATGTCCTCGCGCGTGCGCCAGCCGACGGCGACCCACGGATTCGAAGGCGTGAATTGGAAATAGGGGTTTTCGGCAATGACGGTGAGCTTGTCGCTCGGCCGCAATTGCTCCTTCATGTCGTAGGCGGCGGTGAGGCCGCCGATACCGGCGCCGAGAACGACGACGTGGGCCATTTTGTTGTCTCCTCCTGTGTGGCTGCTAATTATCGAAACTGCGAAGCACTTGCCAAACTACCATACGAAGATCTTGCCGATCGCCTTGACGCCGTCGTCGACGAGCTGCTGCAAGTCGGACGGACAGTCTTCGCGTTCGATGACGAGACCCGCGTAAACGGAGAGAGACTTCAACGCGCAGGCAATCTTTGCGACTTCCGCGGCCGTATCGGGCGTCATCTTGACGCCGGGCTGCAATTGCCAGCTGCTCTTTTCTGCTGCCATGGTTCATCCCCGATCTTTTAATAGTTGGAGCGGGAATTTTGTCAGCCACACTGGGAAGTGTGGTTGAAGCTTCTTGATGGAAGGATAAGGCCGTTTTTGTTTGTAAGAAAGCGGTCAGCGCACCGACTGCAATTTGGCCAGCGCGGCGCGGCCGGAGAGCAGGTGGTCGTGCATGGTGCGGCCGGCACCGTCGGGATCGCGCGCCTGGAGCGCCTTGAGAATGGCGCGATGTTCGGTCAAGGATTGCTTGAGGCGGCCTTCGAGCCGCAGCGAGTCGCGGCGCGTCAGTTTGATGACCTTGCGCGCGTCGTCGATCATCTGCTTGAGCCAGCGGTTGCCGGCGATCTGCTGCAGCGCGCTGTGGAACTCCTGGTTGGCCTCGAAGAAGCGGTCCGGGTCGTTCGCCGCCGCATGCCGCTCGAGCTTCTCGTGGATCGCAGTCAGCCGCGCGAGATCGGCGTCCGAAGCCTTGGCGGCGGCTTCGAAGGCGACGCGGCCCTCCAGCAGCGCCATCACCGGGAAGATCTCGTCGAGGTCCTGCTCGGAGAGCTCCGCCACGTAGCAGCCGCGGCGCGGCTCGAGCCGCACCAGCCCTTCGGCGGCGAGCACCTTGAGCGCCTCGCGCATCGGCGTGCGCGAGATGCCGAAGCCGGCGGCCAGCGCCTGCTCGTCGACCCAGGTGCCGGGCGAAAGCTCGTGCGCATAGATGCGCTGGCGCAGCAGCTCGGCTACCTCTTCGTAGAGAGCGCTGCGAGCAATTCGGTTTCCGGTTCCTGTTGCATTCATAATTATGGATACGTTATTATAATTGCCATCGGGCGTCAAGTTGAAAAGCGCGCCGTCGCGTTTGTGCTGTTCGAGGGGCGCGATCGGCTAGGATGGTTTTCTTCGGCAATGAGCGGCGCCCCTCAACTGCACAAACCCGACGGAATGACGATCGGGGGATATTGGAGAGTGGTCATGAGCAAGTATCCGGAAGTGTCCGTGCCGTCGCTCGAAGCCTGGAACAAGGCGGCGGCCAAGGCGGCGCCCGAAGGCGACGTCGGGAAGCTGAACTGGAACACGCCCGAAGGGCTGGTCGTGAAGCCGCTATATACGAAGGCGGATACCGACGCGCTGCCGTTCGCCGATACGCTGCCGGGCTTCGAGCCCTTCGTCCGCGGCCCGCAGGCCACCATGTACGCCGTGCGACCCTGGACCATCCGCCAGTAC
>DAIDAU010000246.1 GCA_027310465.1 Rhodocyclaceae bacterium | reverse complement strand
CGACTGGCCGAGGCCGTCGGCCAGCTCACCGAAATCGGCCTCGGCCAGTCGTCTGCGGTCGGCATCGGCGGCGACCCGATCAACGGCTTGAAGCACATCGACATCATGAAGATGTTCAACGACGATCCGGACACGGACGCCGTGATCATGATCGGCGAGATTGGCGGCCCGGACGAAGCCGACGCCGCGCGCTGGTGCAAGGCGAACATGAAGAAGCCGATCGTCGGCTTCATCGCCGGCGTCACGGCGCCGGCCGGCAAGCGCATGGGCCATGCCGGCGCGCTGATCTCCGGCGGCGCCGACACCGCGGACGCCAAGCTCGCCATCATGGAAGAGTGCGGCTTCACGGTGACGCGCAACCCGTCCGAGATGGGCAAACTGCTGAAGGGCCTGCTGAAGTAAGGCGGCCCATGCTTCGCCAAGGCCGCGCCGGCGCAAGCCCGCGCGGCCTTTTATTGCCTACAATTTCCTGATCGATCTGCCGAGGAAACAGAAGCATGGCGCTGTACCTGACCGAACGCGACGTCGAGGAAATGCTGACCATGGAGACGGCGCTGGAGGCCGTCGAAGCGGCGCACCTGGCCCATGCCAACGGACGCGCCGTCGACATCCCGCGGCAGCGCACGCGCATTCCGACCGCCGCGCTGCACATCCTCCAGGGCGCGCTGCTCGACGAGGGCGTCTTCGGCTACAAGGCGTACACGACGTCACGCGCCGGCGCGCGCTTCCTCGTGCACCTGTTCGACGCGGCGACCGGCGGCCTGCTGGCGGTGATCGAGGCGGACCGGCTCGGCATGATGCGCACCGGCGCGGCCGGCGGCGTCGCCGCCAAGTGGCTGGCGCGCGAGAATGCCGCCGAGGCGGGCGTCTTCGGCGCCGGCTGGCAGGCGCAAGGGCAGATCGAGGCGCTGTGCCGCGTGCGGCCGATCAGGCGCGTCAAGGTGTTCTCGCGCGACGAGCGGAAGCGCCGCGAGTTCTGCGAAGCGCAGAGCCGGCGCCTCGGCGTCGAAGTGGTGCCGGCGGCGAGCGCCGAGCAGGTGGTGCGCGACTCCGACGTGATCGTGACGATCACCTCGGCGACGACGCCCTTGTTCGTCGGCGACAGCGTGGAAAGCGGCACGCACGTCAATGCGGCCGGTTCCAACGCGCTGATCCGCCGCGAGATCGACGAGAAGACCGTGCAGCGCGCCGCGCGCGTCTGCGTCGACAGCCGCACCACCGCGCTGCGCGAGGCCGGCGACCTGCTGCCCGCGCTGGAAAAGGGACGCCTCGCCGAAGGCCAGATGGTGGAGCTAGGCGAAGTCGTCGCCGGGATGCGGCCGGGCCGCCTCGCTGCCGAAGAAATCACGCTGTTCGAATCGCAGGGCATGGCGATCCAGGATCTCGCCGTCGCCAAGCGGCTGCTGGCGCTCGCGCGCGAGCAGGGGCGGGGCGTCGAATTGCCCTATTGAGGGCCGATTTCAGTGCGATCTGCATAAAAAACAATTGACTGGGCAAGGCCCGGCTGGAAGAATTGCCGCTGCCGCGGCACAAAGCCTCGCGGCCTTCCCGGATATGCCGGGCAAGCAAGGGGGACGCCGGAAGGTGAAAATCGACAAGGCGAATTTCTGGAAGAGCGACTGGTTTCTCGGCGTGGCGGTGAGCTGCGCCGTGCTGATCGTCGGCAATGGCGACCTGCTGCAGAGCCTCGAGCGCAAGGCCTACGATCTGGGCGTCGGCATGGTCTCGCGCCAGCCGTCCGACAAGATCGCCGTCATCGCCATCGACAAGCAGAGCATCGACAACATCGGCCGCTGGCCCTGGTCGCGCGACATCCAGGCCGACATGATCGAGAAGCTCGCCGTCGCCAAGGCCAAGGTGATCGCCACCACGGTCTTCTATTCCGAGCCACAGATCGACGCCGGCCTGGGCTACGTCAACAAGCTGATCGACGTCTATGGCGGCGCCGGCGGCCTGCCGCTGACGGGCACGCCCGAAGAGCTCGCGGCGCAGCCGGCGCTGCTGGGACAGATGGCGCCCGTGCTGGCGGAAGCGGAGCAGAAGCTCAACACCGACCGCCGCCTCGCGACGGCGATGGCGACGGCCGGCAACGTCGCGCTGCCCATGCTGTTCCGCCTCGGCGAGCCGCTCGGCAAGCCCGACAAGGACCTGCCCGACTACGTGCAGAAGAACGCGGTCAAGCTGGCGGGCGACGTTGCGCCGGTCCCGGCGTCCGACGTCGACGCCGGCGTCATCGAGGCGCTGGGGCGCAACGCGGCAGTCATCGGCCATCTCGACACCACCGTCGACGTCGACGGCGCGATCCGCACCGAGCCGCTGGTGGTCAACTACTTCGGCCAGATCTACCCGTCGCTGTCGCTGCTCGTGGCGGCGAAGAGCCTCAACCTCGCGCCGGCGGACATCCAGGTGGCCGGGGACTCCGTCAGGCTCGGCCGGCTGAAGATCGCCACCGACCCGGCGCTGCGCATGTACACCTTCTTCTACGAGGACGGCGACAGCGGCAAGCCGGCCTTCCCGGTCGACTCCTTCTTCGACGTCAAGACCGGCAAGATCCCCTACGACAAATATCGCGACAAGATCGTGCTGATCGGGCCCACGGCGGCCGGCGTCGGCAGCATGTTCGCGACGCCGGTCTCGGCGGCCACGCCGGCCGTGCTGCTGCAAGCGCACACCATCTCCTCGATCCTCTCGGAGCACTTCTTCGTGGCGCCGAGCTGGGGCGTCTGGGCCGAGCTGGCGGTGTTCCTGCTGGTGGCCGCCTACCTGGTCGCGCTGCTGCCGCGGCTCAAGGCGGGAACGGGCGCGGCGCTGACGGCGGGCATCCTGGTGCTGCTGGTCGGCGCGCACTTCGCGCTGATGACCACGCAGCTCATCTGGCTGCGGCTGATGGTGCCGGCGACGCTGCTGCTGGTCGGCCACCTGCTGCTGACGACCAAGCGCTTCCTCGTCACCGAGCGCGGCAAGGAAATCTCGGACATGGATTCGGCCGAGTCGAACCGCATGCTGGGCCTCGCCTTCCAGGGCCAGGGCCAGCTCGACATGGCCTTCGACAAGTTCCGCAAGTGCCCGCTCAACCAGGCCGTGATGGAGAACCTCTACAACCTCGGCCTCGACTTCGAGCGCAAGCGCCAGTTCAACAAGGCGGAGTCGGTGTTCCGCTACATGGC
>DAIDAU010000237.1 GCA_027310465.1 Rhodocyclaceae bacterium | reverse complement strand
TTGAAAATTCCGAAATGCCCGTTACTTCTCCTCCGCCACTGGCTCCATTACGCCGATCATCGGGTGGCTCCTATATGCCGATCATCGACTGGCTCCTATACGCCGATCCTGAAGTGGCTCCTATATGCCGGTCGCTGACAGCGCCTGCCGGCATCGCGTGGAATGGACGGCGGCCACCGAGCCGACCGTGTGGCTTGCCGTTCATTACCGCGATCCTTCCGAAGGGGCCTAGATGCGCCGTTCAACAAACCGTGCCGCGTGCCTCGTACTTGCCGCGATGCTGGCGGCTGCCGCCCCCGCCATTGCGCGAAGGAAGGCCACGCCGAGCGCAGTTGAATCGGCTGTCGAGAGCCTGATCGAAGCGCACGAGTCGGTGACGCTCCCCGCACAGGGGACCGTTGAAGTGGCGTTTTCACCGAATGGTGGCTGCACCGCCGCGACGATTCGTTTCATCGGCGAGGCCAAGGCTTCAATTCGGATGGCGGCGTATGGGCTGACGTCGAACCCGATCGGCAAGGCGTTGGTGGACGCCAAGAAGCGCGGCGTGGACGTCCGCGTGGTCGTGGATCGTGAGCACAACGGGAAGCGCGACAGCGCTAACAGCGTAGCCAGTTTCTTGGTCGCCAATGGAATTCCCGTGCGTGTAGACCGAGCCGTCAAGATTCAGCACAACAAGTTCCTGATCGTGGACGACCAGTCGGTTCAGAACGGTTCCTTCAACTTTACGTCCGCGGCGCAAACGGCCAACGCCGAAAACATCATCATCCACCGGGCATTCCCGGAACTGACCCGTGCCTTCGCCCAACGATGGGGGCGGCTCTGGGCGGAGTCCGAGGATTACCGACCGACCTACTGAGCGAGTTCAGGGCCGCGGCAGCTTCATGATCATGACGCATATTAGCCTGCCGAATGACCATGATCGTGGGGGCACTAGTCAGGGCGGATTGTCCTACCGCGACAAGGACGATGCGCCGAAGCGCGAGGCATTTGTAGCCGCTAAGCTCCCCAAAGCAACTCATTTTGTGGGGAGGGACCATGGCGCAGCTTGCTTTCATTATTCTGTTTGTGGCCGTCCTCGCCCGTGCATGCGGAAGTAGTGATACACCGCATTCGCAGTCCGCTGCCCATGCAGCGGCGGACAAATCGTTTTCTTGCTCAAAGACGGCTGAGGACTCGTCTCGGGAAGTGCGAGACATGATCTCGCAGATGGCCACTGTCTCGTTCGACACGAAGAACAAGGTGGTTGTCGTGACATGGGGAAGCGACTGGGATCAGGCCAGTCACGATCAACGGCAGGGATTGATTGAAGCGTTTGCCAACGCCGATGCTTGCCTGAACAAAGGAGCACGCGATATTCAATTCTATCGATCGGGAACGCTGGTTGGTACAGCGGACTATCGAGGAATCAGACTTCACTAACTCCTAACCTCGTACTCGGTGCCTGCGCGGATGCCATGTTGGCCATGATGGCGTATCCACAGGACTCTTGTCCTTGACACAAGGGGACATTCTGCTCATGCGCCGAGAACCTCGAACGCATAGGCTGCACTCTATTCCACAGACGTAGACAGGAGCTAAGGAAATGCTCAAGTTCATCATCGGTAGCGTGCTCATCTGGCTGTCGCTAAAGCTGGCTTATTACCTAAAGGAAATTACGCCTGCTCTCAACCGGCCCAACGCCTTCCGCAATCCGACTGCTTTCGCCGCCCTGAACCTCTTGATGCTCGTCTTGCCAATTTTCGCCGGCTGGTTTGTGCTCGCCGCCATGTTCGACTTTCAGGCGCCATTCGGAATTGGCGACTGAAGGTCACGCCGCTCCATCACGAGCATGCAATGTGAAGGCAATCTGGTTCCTCGTTGGCTGCGTTGCATGTTCGGATATTGCCGCCGCGGGCAACATAGCGACCTGCATTCTAGACAAAGCACCGGGCCTACAGAATGATTCTGCGGCGTTTGCCGTGCGGTTGGTATGCGAATCCAAGTACCCTCAAGGTTGGGGTGCTGTAGCCCAAGGCTCAGGCCGAGGGTGGTTTGGTTACCATAGTGGGGTCGAATGCGCTGCCAAGCTAGCTGCGAGAACTCCCAGCCGCGTGGCAGGCTACCTGATCCTTGGGGCGTGCAGAAAATTGTACGACGAAACTCCGCCCGGTTTTTGGGACATGTACCCATAGCGCCCCGATCCGCGCAGCACATTCCATGAGGTTCGCATTCCATGCGCCGTGCTGGATCGGATTTCCCACAACCTAGAAACGCATACGGGAATTGATATATCCCTCTCGGACGGGTTCCCGGGCTTACCACATGAGCAATCTAACCGATCGCCAACGA
This sequence comes from Rhodocyclaceae bacterium, assembly GCA_027310465.1. Taxonomy (GTDB): domain Bacteria; phylum Pseudomonadota; class Gammaproteobacteria; order Burkholderiales; family Rhodocyclaceae; genus Nitricoxidireducens. The sequence continues at coordinate 4,633 of DAIDAU010000237.1, read as the reverse complement.
CGACATGGATTTTGCATTTCTGCTCACAGACTTCCCCACAGAAACTGTGCGTAAGCCAGCCTGCTAATGAGATATTTTAGGCAGGAATTGCAGAATGGCAGCAAAAGGCGCGTCGACCGCTGTCCCCTTTGGGATGAGATCGTTCATCCCAGCATCGATGCAGCGCGTCCTGTCTTCGGGAAATGCGTTGGCCGTCAACGCCAAGATCACGACATTCCGCCCGCTCGGCAACTGCCGGATACGTCGCGTTGCCTCAAGCCCATCCATGCGCGGCATCCGAATATCCATCAGGATTAGGTCGTAGCGATTCTTCGCCGCGAGTTCGACCGCCTCGATTCCATCGTTGGCCATGTCGATCTTCGGCCAGACTTCGCGCAACAGGTGCTGCGTGATGTACAGATTGTCTGGGTCGTCGTCGACTATCAGCAGGCGCAACTGGCCGTAGTCGCGTGTCAAAATCGCCTCTGGGGATTCGACAGAGGATTCGACCGGTGATTGCTCGGCAATCTTCTCTTCCGACTTGGCCTTCCTCATGCGCACCGTGAACCAGAAGGTGCTGCCGGTGCCCAGTGCGCTAGCCGCGCCCGCATTCCCACCCATGAGTTCCGCGATCTTCTGGGTGATGACCAACCCAAGACCGGTGCCGCCGTATCGCCGGGTCGTCGAGCTATCCGCCTGCTGGAATGGCGAGAATAGCTTTGGCATGACATCTGCCGAAATGCCAATACCGGTATCAGTGACCTCGAACCGTATGATGGCGTCATCGTCTGACTCCTCAGTGAGCGAAGCGCTTAGAGTCACGCTGCCTTTTTCGGTAAACTTGACGGCATTGTTGGCGTAGTTGAGTAGTGCCTGCCTGAGGCGCGTGGCATCGCCCCAAAATCGGTCCGACAGCAAGTGGTTCTCGATCCGCATTGCCAACTGCTTGGCGGCGGCGGCCGTGGCGATCATGGAGCAGACGCTGTCCATGATCGCCCCGATGCTGAGCGGGGCCGTCTCAAGGCTGCACTTGCCGGCTTCGATCTTCGACAAGTCGAGAATATCGTTCAGGATGGCGAGCAAGTGCGCCGATGCCTCGCCGATGCGGTCCAGTCGCTCGGTTTGGCCGGGAGTGACGCTCGATCTTCGCACGAGGCAAGCCATCCCGGTTATGACATGAAGCGGCGTGCGAATCTCGTGCGACATGTTGGCGAGAAACGCGCTCTTGGCGCGATTGGCCGCTTCGGCGTCGAGCTTCGCAGCCTCGGCGGCGGCCTTGGCGGCTGCCAGCTCTTGTTCATACTGCCAACGCTCGGTGATGTCCGTCGCCGCGACGAGGAACCCACTGGCGCCGGCCTCAAGCCGCCCGACAAGGCGAACGAAGCGGTCGCCTAGCCGCTTGCTGTGCAACTTCAATTCGCACATGCCCAAGCCATTCGCTACGGCGACATCCGCAAGGAAGTCCCGAAAGTTCGTCGCAGAATCCGATGCCACGAAATCGAGAAAGGCTACCTTGGTGGTCGTTGCCTTGCTTACGCCAAGCAGGACAGCGGCGGCGCTGTTGAGGTCCGTGATGCGTCCATCGAGGTCGAGCGTGAAATAGGCGAGCGGCGCGGCATCATAGAGTTCCTGATACCGTGTTCTTTCCCTTGCCGCCTCCTCGCGCGACAGGCGCAACTCGACATTCTGCTGCTCTAGCTCAGCGGCGTGCACTTCCAGTTCATGCAATAGGCGCGCCGCGTCTGCCGCCTCGCCTGCTGCCAAATTCGCTTTCCGGCTCATGCCTCTCTTGGCCCTCCCGACCCTGATCATTTTCGCATCATAGATTAGCAGCAGTGGACTCTTAGGGACGCCGCCAGCCTCACTTTCCCGCTTGTGGCCGGTGGAGAAGTTCTGCTGGCGTATGTCTTTCGTTGTATTTACTGTGCACTCCGTTTGTGTGATTCTTGATTCGGGCCGAGCACCCGCCCATTGGAAATGCCCTTCATGGCGAACTGGAACCACAAGCAGCTGGATCGAATTGCCGCGATTAGCGGCCGCTATGCTGCCGACGAATCCATCCCCCCGGCATCGAGGGCGTTGTTTGCCAAGGCTCGGTCGACCGCCAAGAATCTGGAATCCAATCCACAGGCTTTCGGTGTTGGCGGGGCGTTCTTGGCGTTTCAGGTAGCGGCCAGTGATGCAGGTATTTGCAGACGCTGCGGTCAGCCCTGTGCGTTGTTGAGTTGCAGGCTACTCTGGGATTCCGCAATCTGATCGTACCATTTCGGCATGTCGCCCCTGTGTGCCTACAACGCGTGAGCAGCTAACCGATCTCCAACCACGACATGGGTTCTGCATTTCTACTCACAGACTTCTCCACAGAATCTGTGCGTAATCGCTGGTAACCTTCCGCCGGCAACGGCAACATCGCCGAGAAGATTCGCGCGGCCGGCGCCGAGCCGGAAGTCGGCGAAGTCTCGCCCGCGCTGCGCGAAGTGCTCGAAGCGCGCAACTTCAAGCTGGCGCACAGCGACTTCCTCGAACACCAAGGCGAGTACGACCGCATCATCCAGAATCCGCCGTTCGGCAACGGGGCGGACATGGCGCATGTGCAGCACGCCTACGACTTGTTGAAGCCCGGCGGCCGCCTCGTGTCCGTCGTCGGCGAAGGCGCCTTCTTCCGCGGCGACAAGCAGGCGACGCAATTCCGCGACTGGCTCGCACAGACCGGCGCCCACGTCGAGAAGCTGCCGGAAAACTCGTTCATGGATCGCACGCAACTGGCGACCACGGGGGCGAACGCGCGGCTAGTTGTGATCGACAAGCCGGCGGATGGCGGCGTCGCGTTCCATGTCGGCCCGCGTGGCGTGGAAACGGTTTCCGCAGAAGATTTCGATGCCACCGTCGCCCGCCTCTCCGCTGGCCTGCATCCGGGCACGGTTGACCGGATCGTGCCAGTAGGCGACTACAGCGAGATACCGGGGCGGGTACGGGCTTATGCGGAATCGCTTAACTATCCGCTGGAACAGATTAAGGGCTTTGTTCATGACAATCACGCCTACCTCGTGCGGCCGAACTTGGCGAACAAGGCCGAAGTCGAGGAAACCTTCGTCCATGAAGTGCTCGGCCACTTGGGCACGCGCGCCATCGTCGGCGATCAGTTCACGCCGATCCTAAACGATTTCTGGCTGCGCATGGGCGGCACGCGCGGCGTGCTGCGCGTGGCCCGCGCTTTCGGCATCGAGCGCGCGGTTTCCGGCGAAGTCGATGCGATGCTCGGCGCCAAGGGGGCAACGCAGATCGCCAAGCAGGCGCACGTCGTCGATGAGTTGATCGCGCACGCCTCGACGACGGGACAGTTGAACCAAGCCATGCTGCGCTTCCTCAACAACATCAAGGAGGCGGCCTACCGCTTTGCCGTGAAACATGATTTGCCGTGGCTGGCGAAGAAGTTGGAAGGTTGGGACGCGACGGACTTGGCCCGCTTTGTCCAACAGGCTCGGGACGCGGCCATCACCGGCAAGACCCCGGAAGGCGACGATGTGGCGCTCATGGTGGGGCAGCGCGCCAACCGCACCCCGATGACTGACGCCCAAGGGCATCCGACGCCCGATTTCGTGAGCAAGGCCACCGCCGCCGCCAGCGACCTGCTGCGCTCGTCCAAGACCTTCGGCAAGCTGTCCGACATCATGACGCAGTACCACAAGGCGACGCGCGACGCCGACTTTGCGCGCGGCTTCCGCGCCGTGCAGGCGTTCCTGCTCGACTCGTCGCGCTTCGCGCTGGGCGCCGCCGACAAGGCGCCGGGCGTCTTGCCGCAGATCGGCCGCGTGCGCGACCTGCCGGGGCAGATGAACGCGCTGCTGCATCCCCCGCAGTACCGCGCCGACATCGATGCCGCGGGCAAGGCGCTGTTTCGCGGCACGCTGACCGACAAGAAGGTCTACAGCGACGACGAACTGCGAGCAGCCGTGCGCGCATCGGCGAACCCATCGCCTTCGTCGGATGCCCTGCTACTTACCCATCAGCAAACGCAATTCTCGCAGCAGCGAGCGAGCCTGCTTCTTCATTTCCAGAAACTCACGACGGTACAGGCCATGCTTGAGCGCGTTCTTGTTGCCCTTGGGGGCGCCGCTGCCCGGTGCCCCCCCGTGCATGCGGCAACGCCTTTTCCCAGCCACGGCGGGCGACTGGCATGGCGTCCCGCGCCTCGTCTTGGCCCCACAGCGCGGCGCGGCGAACAATTGCGTGGGGTTGTTGTGTCGCGGATCGCCATGTTCGTCGGCGGCGCCTCTGGCATGCTGGGGTGCGTACCAGCCTGCGTACCACCGACCTGCATACCAGCCGTGATCGCTCTCGGCCGGATACCGGCTTGGATACCGATCATGGATACCGCTTCGGCTGGTAACTGGCGTGGTAACCAGAGCTTGGCAACCGCGTGGAAACCAGCGTGGAAACTGGGTTCTGGAAACCAATCGCGGTGCGCCATATCGCGCTAACCGGCCTGCTAACCACGGCTACGGCGTCGTCCGGTGGCAACCGGCTTGGCAACCATTGCCAACGACCGATGCGGCACGTCCTACACCTTGGCCGACGCTGCCGTGATGGGCGCCGGCTTCGGTTGCCCGTCGCCCATTGCGCCATTGCGCCGTATTGCGCCGTAATCGTTTGG
>DAIDAU010000220.1 GCA_027310465.1 Rhodocyclaceae bacterium | reverse complement strand
CGGTCGGCCTTCCCTGCGATCGCCTGCACCTGTCGTTCCCGCCCGGCGAAGAAGCGCAGGCGGCCGGTGGCCGCCAGGCACGCCAGGTCGAAGAGCGCCTTCTGGACCATGCCGACGATGTCCTCCATCTTGAAGCCGCCGTCCTTCTTCAAGTGCGATTCCCAGCGCCCGGCCAGGTCGAGGAAGTCGCCGCGGTTGTCGAACAGGCTGTCCGCGACGTCCTCGAAGGCCTTCATGCGGCCTTTCTCGAATTCCTCGAGCGCCCGGATCGGGGCGCCTCCGTTCATGGACAGCAACGGCAGCGCTTTGTCTTCCCCCTGTTCGGCCAGCCAGCGACGCGCCAGATCCGTTCCGGGGCGCCCGAACATCACGCTGCGGCAGCGGCTGCGGATCGTCGGGAGCAGCTTTCGCCAGCGGTCAGATACCAATACAAAACAAACTCCTGCGGGTGGTTCTTCAAGTATCTTGAGAAGCGCATTCTCGGCCGAAACGTTCATCGCCTCGGCCGGCTCGATCAGGATCGCCCGCCGGCTGCTGAGGTGGCCGCCGACATAGACGAAGTCTTCGAGGGCGCGGATTTGCCCGATCAGGATCTGCGAACTGGCCTTCTTCTTGTCGGTGTCGCTGCCTTCGGATTCGGCCTCGACGGCTTCGGCCTCGGGAAGCACGTAGCGGAAGTCGGGGTGATTCCCCGCCGCGAACAGCCGGCATGACGGGCATTCGCCGCAGGCGCAATCCCCGGCTTCGCGCGGCGCCGAACAGAGCAGCCGCTGGACCAGCGCCATCGCGAAGCGGCTCTTCCCGACCCCGGACGGGCCGGCGAGCAGCAGTGCGTGCGGCAGGCCGGACGGCGCCTCCCAGAGCCGGCACCATTCGCGCTCATGCCAGGATAGGTATTTATTGACAGACACTTGTAATCACTTCTTCAAGCATCTTGGAGATTTCAGAAACGCTCTTGGCGCCGTCGAGCACGCGGATGCGCTGCGGCGCGAAGCGGGCGCGCTGAAGATAGGCGGCGCGGACCCGCTCGAAGAACTCGGCCTTTTCCTGTTCGAAGCGGTCGAGTTCGCGTCCCATGTTCTTGACCCGTCCGAAAGCGACGTCGGTCGGAACGTCGAACAGCAGGGTCAGGTCCGGGTTCAGGTTGCCTTGGACCCAGGTTTCGAGCACATTGAGCTTGGCGACGTCGAGCCCGCGTCCGCCTCCCTGATAGGCGAAGCTGGCATCGGTGAAGCGGTCGCAGACCACCCAGTCGCCTCTTTCCAGCGCCGGAACGATGACTTGCGCCAGATGCTCGCGCCGCGCGGCGAACATCAGCAGCGCCTCGGTCTCGAGATGCATCGGCTCGGACAGCAGGATCTCGCGCAGCTTCTCGCCGAGCGGAGTGCCGCCGGGTTCGCGCGTCTGCACCACCGTCTTGCCGCGGCCCTTGAGCAGCTCCACGAGATGGGCGAGATGCGTGCTTTTCCCTGCGCCGTCCAGGCCTTCCAGCGTGATGAATTTCCCGCGCACCCTACCCTCCCCTGCGTTTCTGGTATTTCGCCACGGCCCGGTTGTGCTCCTCGAGGCTGCGCGAGAACTCGCTCGAGCCGTCGCCGCGCGAGACGAAGTAGTACAGGTCGGTCGCCGGCGGATGCAGCGCGGCACGGAGCGACGCCAGGCCGGGCAAGGCGATCGGCGTCGGCGGCAAGCCGCCGCGCGTGTAGGTGTTGTACGGCGTGTCGGACGCCAGGTCGTTCTTGCGGATGTTGCCGTCGAAGCGCTCGGCCATGCCGTAGATGACCGTCGGATCGGTCTGCAGCAACATGCCTTTCTTCAGGCGATTGACGAAGACGCTCGCCACGTTGCCGCGATCCTGCGGTTGCCCGGTCTCCTTTTCGACGATCGAGGACATGATCAGGGCTTCGTAGGGCGAGGCGTAAGGAACCGAAGGATCGCGCTTCTCCCATTCGGCCGCGAGCCTCGCCTGCATCGCCAGGTAGGCGCGCCGCAGCACGCGCAGATCGCTCGACTGCTTGGCGAACAGGTAGGTGTCCGGGAAGAACAAGCCTTCCGGATGGGATTCGGCGGCGCCGATGCGGGCCAGCACCTCGGCGTCCGACAGGCCCGCGCTGTCGTGGCGCAGATCGGGCTGGCCGTCGAGCGCGGCGCGGATCTGGCGGAAGGTCTTGCCCTCGACGAAGACCACCTCGCTCTGAGTGACGTCGCCGCGGGTCAGCTTGTCGAGCAGCTGCAGCGGCGTGACGCCCTGCTCGACCTCGTAGCTGCCGGCCTTGATGCCGGCCGCGCGGCCGAGCAATCTCCCCAGCAGCGTGAATTCCCACGGCGCGAAGCCCAGCCCGGCCCGGGTCATCTGCTGCGAGGCGATGCGCAGCGGCATGCCCGGTTCGATCTCGAACTCCAGCGGGCTGGTCGCGAGCCTCAGCGGCGATGTGGCAAACCACGCAGCCCAGCCGAGAAACGCAATACCGGCGAGAAAAACCAGGGAAAGAAGGCTCTTGACGAGGCGCATGAGGGAGAAGCGGAAAGTGCGAACGTTATAATAACCCAAGCTTACAAACCGGCCGGAGACGCAGATGACAGAGGATTGGAAGGAGTTCCTGGGCCGCCAGGGCGGACGCAACGGTTTCGACGATTTCGGCGATCTCGCCGGCGAACTCGATGCGGCGCGCAATGGCACCGTGTTCGCACCGCTGCTGGATTTCGGCCTGATCCGCGCCGCCGGCGAGGAAGCCGCGCCCTTCCTGCACAACCTGCTGACCAACGACGTCAAGGGCCTGGCGCCGGATGCCGTGCGCTTTGCCGGCCTGTGCACGGCGAAGGGCCGGCTGATCGCTTCCCTCCATCTCTGGCACGATCGCAACGACGATCTGCTGGCGATGCTCTCGGCCGACATCCTGCCCGGCATCCTGAAAAAGCTCTCGATGTACGTCCTGCGCAGCAAGGTCAAGCTCAGCGACGCCAGCGGCGAACGCGTGTTGATCGGCGTCGCCGGTCCGGCCACGGAGGCCGCGCTGCTGGAGCTCGGCGCGTCGATTCCCTTCCCGATGCAGGTCGTGCCTTTCGAGCACGGGCAGATCGTGCGCCTGGACGAGCACCGCGTCGTGCTGGCCGTCGACGCCGAGGCGGCGCCCGCCGTGTGGCAGAAGCTCGCCCCCAAGGCGCGCGCCGTAGGCACCGCCGCTTGGCGCTGGCTCGAGATCGCCGCCGGCCAGCCGCGCATCGTCGCCGCGACGCAGGAAGCGTTCGTCCCGCAGATGGCGAATTTCGAGACTGCCGCCGTCGGCGGCGTCAGCTTCACCAAGGGCTGCTATCCGGGCCAGGAGATCGTCGCCCGCACCCAGTACCTCGGCAAGCTCAAACGCCGCATGTATCTCGCCCATGTCGAAGGTCAAACGCCTCAGCCGGGCACCGAGCTCTTCGGCCCCGACCTACCGGACCAGTCC
>DAIDAU010000219.1 GCA_027310465.1 Rhodocyclaceae bacterium | reverse complement strand
GCTGATGACGCTGGCGACCTTCTTCGCCTTCTTCTTCGTCGTCGGCAAGGCGTTCTGCGGCTGGGTGTGCCCGCTCGGCACGCTGCAGGAATTCATCGGCCGCGTCGGCCGGCGCTTCGGGCTGTCGCCGCGCCGCTTCATGCGCGGCGATCTCGGCGAGGTGCGCCGCGTGCGTCCGGTCAAGTGGCTGCTGCTGCTCGGCCTGGTGTTCCTGCTGCCCCTACTGACGGGCCTCGGCATCACGCCGCATTCGCTCGGCAACCCGTATTGCGACATCTGCCCGTCGCGCATCGCGACGACGCTGCTGACGGGCAGCACCGAGCAGCTGGCGCTGCGCATGGACGACGGCACCGGCTTTGCGCTCGGCGCCATCGCGAACGTCCTGATCGGCTTCACGCTGGTGGCGGCGCTGGCGATCCGTCAGCCGTTCTGCCGCATCTGCCCGCTGCTGTCGTTCAATGCGCTGTTCCAGCGCCTGGCGCCGCTGCGGCTGGTGAAGGCGAAACACGAGAGCTGCGAGCGCTGCGGCGTGTGCACGCAGGCCTGCCCGATGGACATTCCCGAGATCGCGAAGGAATCCGGCCGCCGCGCCTTCCACGAGGACTGCACGCTGTGCGGCCGCTGCGCCGAGTACTGCCCGCAGGACGGCGTGATCCGGCTGAAGTGGGGGCCGTTCGCGCTGTTCTCCTCGCGGCGCGATTACTACAAGGACCGCGTCAAGGCCGAGCTGCCGGACGGCACGGTGAAGCCGGTGAAGTTCGCGAAGCGCGCCCATGCCGATGCCTGAGGCCTTGTCGGCGGCGCCGATCGAGCTGCTCTCGGTCTGGCTGCTCGGCGTGTCGATGGGCATGACCGCCTGCACCGTCACCTGCCTGCCGTTCATGGGCACGTGGGCGCTCGGGCGCGCGAGCGGCACGGTCGAAGCATTCATGCACATGGGGACCTTCCTGGCCGGGCGCATCACCGCATACGCGCTGCTTGGCGCGGCGACGGCCGCGGCGGGCCGCGGCCTGGCCGCGTCGCTCGGCGGAGGGCTGGGGAATTTCGTCATCGGCTGCGCGAGCGTCGCGGCCGGCGGCTGGCTGCTGCTGCGGCCCGGCCGCAATTGCCATCCGGCGGCGCCCGGCGTCGCTCCGCTGCGCTTTCAGCGGCACGCACGCCGTCCCGACGCCTTGCCGCCGCTGTTCCTCGGCGCCGCGTTGAGCCTGACGCCCTGCACGCCGCTGGCCTCGCTGCTCGCGCTCTCGGCGAATGCCGGCGCGGTGGCGCAGGGGGCCGCCTACGGCCTGGCCTTCGGCCTCGGCGCGGCGATCACGCCGATCCTGGTGCTGGTGCCGCTGGCCGGAAGGCTGGGACGGGAACTGCGCGCGGGCCGATCCTGGCTCGCCACCTGGCTGGTGTGGAGTGCGGCGGCGGTGCTCGTCGCGCTCGGTGCGCGCCGCATCTGGCTGGCGTTCGCGTAGGAAGCCTCAGTCGCCGAGGTGCTGGCGCAGCGACAGCATCGCGCCCAGTCCGCCGAGCACCGCGGCGAGCGCGACCAGCAGCAGCGAATCGCCGCGCGACAGCGGCGCCAGCGCGAAGTCGACGCTGTAAAGCTGCGCGAGCTCGCCGACCGGGCCGGCGAGCCACAGCGTCGCGAGCCGCACGATGGCCCAGGCGACGAAGCCGCCGAGCAGTCCCTGCAGCAGGCCGAAGTAGTAGAAGGGCCGGCGGATGTAGGCGTCGGTGGCGCCGAGCAGCCGGCTCACCTCGATCTCCTGGCGCTGCGTCAGCACTTGCAGGCGGATGGTGTTGAAGGTGATGGCGACGAGGCCGACGCCCAGCAGCACGGCCAGCAGCGCGACGCCGGTGCGGCCGAGCTTGAGCAGCGCGTCGAGCCGGCGCACCCAGGCCGAGTCGAGCTGCACGTGCTCGACGCGCGGCAGCCTCTTCAAGTCCTTCGCCAGCGCTTCCATCGCCGCGGGCGAATCGTCGCTGGGATCGATGACGAAGGCGTCGGGGAAGGGATTCTTCGTCAGGATGTCGATGACGTCGCCGAGTCCCTCGGACGTGCGCATGCGCGCCAGCGTGTCCTCGCGCGGCACGAAGCGCACGGCCCTGATGCCCGGATGCTTCTGCAGCCGCGCGCCGATGTCCTCGCTCGCCGCGCGCGGCGCATCGAGCGACATGAACAGCGAGATCTGCGGCGACGGCGCGGTGTCGGACGCCAGATGCAGCACGTTGGCGAGCAGCATCTGGCCGCCGGCCGGCAGCGCCAGCGCGATGCCGATCGCCAGCAGCGAGAGCAGCGTATTCAGCGGTGTCGCCGTCAGGCGCCGCAGCGCCAGCAGGAAGGCGTCGCGATGCTGATGCAGCCAGGCGATCACGCCAGCCTCCCGTGGTTCAGCGCGATCCTGCGCGCCTCGGGGAACAGGCCGCTGTCGTAGGTTGCGACGACCACCGCGACGCCGACCTGGTGGAAGTCGCGGAAGATCTGCGCGACGTCGCGCGCCGTCTCGTGGTCGAGATGGGCAGTCGGCTCGTCGGCGATCAGCAGGTTGGGGCGGTTGACCACGGCGCGCGCGATGGCGAGCCGCTGCTGCTCGCCGCCGGAGAGCGCGATCGGCATCGCCTTCTCGCGCTCGAGCAGGCCGACCTTGTCGAGCGCGGCGCGTACGCGCTTGGCCGCCTCGCGCGGCGGAAAGCCGGCGATCGACAGCGGCAGCATCGCGTTCTCGAAGACGTTGCGGTCGAACAGCAGCTTCTGGTCCTGGAACACCAGGCCGAGGTTGCGGCGCAGATAAGGCACGGCGTTGCGCTTGAGCGCGCCGACGTTCTGGCCATTGACCAGCACCACGCCGCCGGTCGGCCGCTCGATCGCGGCGACGAGCTTCAGCAGCGTCGACTTGCCCGCGCCCGAATGGCCCGAGATGACGGCGAATTCGCCGTCGCCGATCTCGAAGTCGATGTCGGGGAGGGCGTCGATGCCCGGCGGATAGCGCTTGGAAACGTGCTTGAACTGGATCATGAGCGGTCGCCGCTGGTGTGTGGCGGCGATTATTCCATCGAATCGAAGCGCAGCGTGAGTCTCATGGGCGCGTCAGGATAGCGCGCCCGGCGGTGCCCGGTCGAAGAGGGCCCTTACCTGACGGCGGCAGGCTGGCTCGTCGCCGTGCCCGGCGACAGGTCTGCCCGGGCATCCGGCGGCGCTTGCGGCTGCCAGCCCATCGCGGCGAGCATGACGCCGAAGCCCACCGCATAGGCCACTGCCACGTGCCAGCCGTGAAGCAGCCAGCGCCCGACCGAGCGCGCCTCGGGAAACATGTTCGAGAGCGCGACGCCGGCCGAGGAACCGAACCAGATCATGGAACCGCCGAAGCCCACGGTGTAGGCGAGCACCCCCCAATCGTAGCCGCCCTGCTTGATGGCCAGGGCCGTGAGCGGGATGTTGTCGAACACCGAAGAGATCAGCCCCAGGCCGAAGGCCGTCTGCCACGACGGCCTGGGCAGTTCGTCGACGGGCATCATCGAGGCGCAGAGCACCAGGGCGAGCAGGAACAGGG
>DAIDAU010000209.1 GCA_027310465.1 Rhodocyclaceae bacterium | reverse complement strand
GAGTTCGGCGACGAAGGTCATCGCAAGGGCTACTGCCTCTACAAGCTCGGCTGCAAGGGACCCGAAACCTACGCCAACTGCTCGGCGATCGGCTTCGGCGACGCCGGCGAGAACAACTGGCCGGTCGGCTGCGGCCATCCGTGCATCGGCTGTTCCGAGCAGGGCGTCGGCTTCACCAAGCCGATCCACCAGACCGCCAAGCTGCTCAACGTCTATCCGCCGCTGCAGTATCCGCGCATCGTCGAGGACCAGGGCAAGACCTCGTTCATCTCGGCCGCCGCGGTGGCCGCGGTCGCCGGCGCCGCCGCCGGTGCCGCGGTGATGCTGACGCGCAACCTCGGCCTCAGCCACGAGGCCGCGGAGGCCGAACGCTCCAAGGCGGCCGCGAAACCCGAACAGGGCAAGACGGGAGAGTGAACATGAGCACTCGTCGCGATTTCCTCAAGGGAGTCCTGGCGAGCGGCGCGGCAGTGACGGCAGCAGCCGTCACCGAACCCGCCGTCGCCCGGGAAACCAAGTCACGGCCGCCCGAGGCGCTCGGGCTGCTCTTCGACGCCACCCTCTGCGTGGGCTGCAAGGCCTGCGTCTCGGCCTGCAAGCAGGTCAACAACCTGCCGCCGGAGTTCTCCACGGCCGACCCGCTGTGGGACACGCCGCTCGACACCTCGGCCTACACCTTCAACGTCATCAAGATGTACCGCAACGGCACGATGGCGGCGAAGGACCATGAGACGGACGGCTTCGCCTTCATGAAGGTCTCGTGCATGCACTGCGCCGATCCTTCCTGCGTCTCGGCCTGCCCGGTGACGGCGATGACCAAGGATCCGGTCACCGGCGTCGTCGGCTACGACCCCGATCGCTGCATCGGCTGCCGCTACTGCGTCGCCGCCTGCCCCTTCGGCATCCCGAAGTACCAGTACGACTCGCCCACCGGCAAGATCGGCAAGTGCGAGCTGTGCCGCCACCGCTACAAGGACGGCAAGTACGCGGCCTGCGCCGAGGTCTGCCCGACCGGCGCCACGCTGTTCGGCAAGTCGTCCGACCTGCTCGTGGAGGCCAAGCGTCGCCTGGCGCTCAAGCCCGGCGCGCCGATGAAGGTCCAGCGCGGCAAGATCGGCGGTCCCGACCAGAGCTACGAAGCGGTTGCCGGCAACTACCTGCAGCACGTCTATGGCGAGAAGGAGTACGGCGGCACGCAGGTGCTCAAGCTCTCCGGCGTGACTTTCGAGAAGGTCGGCATGCCGGACCTGCCCGAGAACGCCGCCGCGGCGCTGTCCGAGACCATTCAGCACACGCTGTACGCCAACATGATCATGCCCGTGGCGGTGCTCGGCGCGCTGACTTTCGTGGCCAAGCGCAACGTCAAGCATGACGACGACAAGGAGGGGAACTGATCATGGCAAATCATCAACATGCGCCCGCGCCGGTCGGCGGCAGCCTGATCACCCCGACCACGCTGGTCGCGGGCGTGCTCGTCGCCATCATGGCGGCGGTGCTGCTGGTCCGGTTGTTCTTCGGTCTCGGCTCGGTGACCAACATCAACGACGGGTATCCGTGGGGCATCTGGGTCGTGGTCGACGTCATCATCGGCTCGGCCTTCGCCTGCGGCGGCTTCGCGGTGGCGATGCTGGTCTACATCTTCAACCGCGGCGAATACCACCCGCTCGTGCGTCCCGCCCTGCTCGGCAGCCTGTTCGGCTACACGCTGGCGGGGGCGGGGGTGATCGTCGACCTCGGCCGCTGGTGGAACTTCTGGCACATCTTCACGCCGGGCTACATCAACCCTAACTCGGTGATGTTCGAGGTCGCGGCCTGCATCTCGCTCTACATCCTCGTGATGTGGATCGAGTTCTCGCCGGCCTTCCTCGAGAAGTTGGAGAAGTACGACGCCAAGAAGAAGCTCAACAAGGTGCTGTTCGTCTTCATCGCGCTGGGCACGCTGCTGCCGATGATGCACCAGTCCTCGCTGGGCACGCTGCTGGTGGTGATGGGCATCCAGATCCATCCGCTGTGGGCGACGCCGCTCGAGCCGCTGCTCTACCTGCTGACCGCCATCACCATGGGCTACGCGGTGGTGCTGTTCGAGTCCTGCGTCTCCGCCCTCGGCTACCGGCGCAGCATCGAGACGCACCTGCTGACGCCGCTGTCGAAGGTGATGCTGGGCGTGCTCGCCGCCTACCTCGTCGTGCGCCTCGGCGACGTCGTGGTGCGCGGCGCCATCGTCCGCGCCTTCGGCTTCTCGCTCGAAGCGCTGATGTTCTGGATCGAGACGGCCTGCTTCGTCGCACCGCTGGTGCTGCTGAGCTCCGAGGAGAAGCGCCGCAATCCGGCCAAGCTGTTCCTGGCCGGCGTGCTGCTGATGCTCGGCGGCGCGCTGCTGCGCATCGACGGCTTCCTGATCGGCTACGAAACCGGGGACGGCTTCAAGTACTTCCCGGCCCTGCCGGAGCTGATGGTCACGGTCGGCATGTTCGCCATCGAAGTCCTCGGCTACATCATCATCACTCGCCGCTTCCCGGTCCTGCCGCGTGAAGCCGCCACCCACTGAAGGATGGAGACAAGAAAATGTCCAAGCGCGTAACGATTGACCCGATTACCCGTATCGAAGGCCACCTGCGCATCGACGTCGATGTCGACGGCGGCCATGTGAACAAGGCATGGTCGTCCGGCCAGATGTGGCGCGGCGTCGAGCTGATCCTGCTCGGCCGCGACCCGCGCGACGCCTGGGCCATCACCCAGCGCATCTGCGGCGTATGCACCACGGTGCATGCGATCACCTCGGTGCGGGCGGTGGAGAACGCCCTGCAGATGGAGGTGCCGCTCAATGCCCAGTACATCCGCAACCTGATCATCCTGGCCCACGCGGTGCACGACCACATCGTGCACTTCTACCACCTGTCGGCGCTCGACTGGGTCGACGTCACCTCGGCCCTCAAGGCCGATCCCGACAAGACGGCCAGCCTCGCCGAGAGCCTGTCGTCGTGGCACCTCAACGGCAAGCACGAGATGCGCAAGACCGCCGAACGCCTCAAGAACTTCGTGAACGGCGGCCAGCTCGGCATCTTCACCAACGGCTACTGGGGCCACCCGGCGATGAAGCTGCCGCCGGAAGTGAACCTGCTCGCCGTGGCGCACTACCTGCAGGCGCTCGAAGTGCAGCGCAAGGCCAACAAGATCGTCTCGATCTTGGGCAGCAAGACGCCGCACATCCAGAACGTCGCCGTCGGCGGCGTCGCCAACCCGATCGCCACCGACTCGCAGACCGTGCTGACGGTCGAGCGCCTGATGGCGATCAAGGGCTACATCGACGAGCTGGCGGACTTCGTCAAGAACGTCTACCTGGTCGACGTCGCCGCGGTGGGCGCCTTCTATCCGGAGTGGACGAAAATCGGTGCCGGCGTCACTAACTACCTGGCCGTGCCCGACCTGCCGCTCGACACCAAGGGCACCAAGTTCGCGCTGCCCGGCGGCTTCATCGAAGGCGGCAACGTCGGCAGCTACAAGCCGATCTCCAAGTTCGGCGACGAATACTGGGCCAAGGGCGTCGAGGAGTCGGTCAAGCACTCGTGGTACGACTACTCCAAGGCCGCGCCGCTGCACCCGTACAAGGGCGAGACCAAGCCGAACTACACCGACTTCAAGGACGACGCCAAGTACTCGTGGCTGAAGTCGCCGACCTTCTACGGCAAGGTGGCGCAGGTCGGGCCGCTGGCGCGCGTGCTCAACATGTACGCCGCCGGCCACGAGCCGACCAAGAAGTACGCGACCAAGACGCTCGAGACGGTGTCGGCGCTGGCCAAGACCAACGTCGGCCTCGACGCCATGCATTCGACCATCGGCCGCCACGCCGCCCGTGCGATCTCCTGCGCGGTGCAGGTCGACATGCTCGACGACATGTGGGGCAAGCTGGTCCACAACATCGGCAGCGGCGACACCAAGACCTACAACAAGCCGGTCTTCCCGAAGGGCGAGGTCATGGGCGTCGGCTTCCACGAGGCGCCGCGCGGCGCGCTGTCGCACTGGGTCGTCATCGACGACGGCAAGATCAAGAACTACCAGTGCGTCGTGCCCTCGACCTGGAACGCCTGCCCGCGCAACGAGAAGGACGAGGCCGGCCCGTACGAGGCGTCGCTGATGCATACGCCGATCGCCGACGCCGAGAAGCCGCTCGAAGTGCTGCGTACGATCCACTCGTTCGACCCGTGCATCGCCTGCGCGATCCACTTGACGGACGCGGAGAACGACACGGCGATTTCGGTCAAGGCGGTATAGATCGTCAGAGAGAGTCGCGGCCCGTCCTTCGTAGCGGGCCGCGACCGCTATTCGCGTTAAGATCATCCCCATGCGTGCAGTCGTTCTCGGCATCGGCAACATCATTCTTTCCGACGAAGGCGTCGGCGTGCGTGCGGTGGAGGCGTTCGAGCAGCGCTATCGACTGCCCGAGGACATCCTCGCCATCGACGGCGGCACTTCCAGCATGGAACTGATCGACGAGCTTTCCGATCTGGACTTCCTGCTGGTCTTCGACACCATCGTCGCCGGCAAGCCGCCGGGAACGGTGGTCAGGCTGGCCGGCGAGGAAGTGCCGGCTTTCTTCCGCCGCAAGCTCTCGCCGCACCAGATCAGCCTGTCCGACCTGCTGGCGAGCCTCGAATTCCTCGGCCAGGCGCCGAAGGACATCGTCGTGCTCGGCGTGCAGCCGGTGACGCTCGAACTCGGCATGGATCTCACCGAGCCGGTCGCGGCGCGCGTGCCCGAGCTGGTCGACATGGCCGTTGCCGAATTTGCCGCGCGAGGTGTTCAACTGGCACCGCATTCCGCGAAGGCCGCCTGACATGTGCCTCGCCGCGCCTTCGAAAATCGTCGAGATCGACGGCGACATGGCCGTGACCGAATGCTTCGGCCAGCGGCGCGAAGTCAGCCTGATGCTGATGGCCGAGGAAGTGGCGCTCGGCGACTACGTGCTGATCCAGGCGGGCGGCTTCGCCTTCGAGCGCGTCGATCCGCAGCGCGCCGAGGAGTCGCTGGCGCTGATGGCCGAATTGCTCGAATCGGGCGGCGACGCCGGCATCCGTCCGCTGGGCAGCGCCTGATGTTCCGCATTCACGCAGCAAGCCCGGCCGACGCGGTCGAGGAGGCCTACTTCCGCATCTACCGCGAGCGCATGGCGAACGTGCCGGTCCACAATCCGGCGCTGTCGACCGAGGCCGTGGACTTCCAGCGCTGGCAGGGTCACTGGCTCGGCGTGCTGGTCACCTCGTGGCACATGAGCGTGCTGCTGGTGCCGGGACAGGAGGCGGGCTGGGAATCGGTCGGCGACAACCAGCGGCGCTTCGTCAGGTTCCCCGCCGGCGATTTCGCCTTCCTCGGTTCCGACGAGCCGGAGATCGGCGAGTTCCAGAGCTGCGCGCTGTTCGCCGGCATGGGGCAATTCGCCAGCCAGAGCGATGCCGTGCTGGCGGCGCGCGCCTCGCTGATGGCGCTGCTGAAACCGAAGGTCGAGCCGGCTCCGGTGGAGAAGAAAGCGGACGAGCCGTCGCTGTCGCGCCGACGGCTGCTGGGGCTGCGCGGCTGAAGGAAAACAGATGCACGAGATGTCGATCGCCGAGGGCGTGCTGCAGTTGATCGAGGACGCGGCTGAGCGCGAGGGCTTCAGGCAGGTGAAGACGATCTGGGTCGAGATCGGCCGGCTGTCGGGCGTCGAGGCCGAGGCGCTGGCGTTCTGTTTCGACGCCGTCACGCGCGGCAGCATCGCCGAAGGGGCGGCCTTCGAGATCGTCCCGGTGCCGGGGCTCGGCCGCTGCCATGAATGCGGCAAGGAAAGCGAACTCGAAGCGGTGTACGATGCCTGTCGGCACTGCGGCGCCGTGCCGGTCGAAGTGATCGGCGGCACCGAGATGCGGGTCAAGGAACTGGAAGTCGATTAGAGCGGGAGAACCGACATGTGCACCACTTGCGGCTGCGGCCACGGCGAGACGAGGATCGAAGGCGACGCGCTTCACTCGCACGATCACGATCACGAACACGAGCATGTGCACGCGGACGGCACGCGCCACGTGCACAGCCACTCGCACGACGGCGGCGACAGCCACGATCACGCGCATGCCCACGACCATTCGCACGGCCACGCCTACCGCCCCGCGCACAGTCACGCACCGGGCATGGCGAAGGGCCGGATGGTGCAGATCGAGCAAGACATCCTCGCCAAGAACGACGCCTACGCGCGGCAGAACCGCGAGCAGTTCGCCAGGCGCGGCATCTTCGCGCTCAACCTCGTCTCCAGCCCCGGCTCGGGCAAGACGACGCTGCTGTGCAAGACCATCGAGGCCCTGGCGGGCCGCAAGCCCGTCGCCGTGATCGAGGGCGACCAGCAGACCAGCCAGGACGCCGAGCGCATCCGCGCCACGGGCGCTCCCGCGATCCAGATCAACACCGGCAAGGGCTGCCATCTCGACGCCCACATGGTCGGCCACGCGTTCGGGCAGCTGCCGCTGCAGGACGATTCGCTGCTGATGATCGAGAACGTCGGCAACCTCGTCTGCCCGGCGTCCTTCGACCTCGGCGAAGCGCACAAGGTGGTGATCCTCTCGGTCACGGAAGGCGAGGACAAGCCGATCAAGTATCCCGACATGTTCGCGGCGGCGAAGCTGATGCTGCTCAACAAGTGCGACTTGCTGCCCTACCTGTCCTTCGACGTGGACGCCGCCATCGCCTTCGCGCGCCGCGTCAATCCGAACATCGAGGTGATCCGGACTTCGGCCACGAGCGGCGCGGGGATGGACGATTGGCTGGCCTGGATAGAGAAGGGCGCCGCCGCGGCGCGAAAATGATCCCGCCCGAAAGCGCCGCTGCGCGGCGTTCTTCCCCCGAGGGGGCAACCCGCTCGGGGCGGCCCGGCGCGGCCCGGACCGCGGCGGTACGCATTCGCGTGACCGGCGTCGTCCAGGGCGTCGGCTTCCGTCCGTTCGTCTGGCGCCTGGCGCGCGAGCTCGCGCTGGCCGGATGGGTGAGGAACGACGCCGCAGGCGTCGAGATCGTCGCCGAAGGGCCGGCCGCCGAGCTCGAACGCCTGGCCGAGCGGCTGCGCCGCGAAGCGCCGCCGCTCGCCCGCGTCGATGCGGTGGAGGTTTCGGGCGCGCACCCTGCCGGCCATCGCGACTTCGTCATCGCCGAGAGCGGCGCCGGCCGCGTCGCGACGGCCATCGGCCACGACACCGGCGTCTGCGCCGAGTGCCTGGCGGAACTCTTCGATCCCGCCGGCCGCCGCTGGCGCCACGCCTTCATCACCTGCACGCACTGCGGCCCGCGCTACACGGTGACGCGGCGCCTGCCCTACGACCGGCCGCAGACGAGCCTCGCGCCGTTCCCGCTGTGTCCCGATTGCGAGCGCGAATACGCGCAGCCCGCCGATCGCCGCTTCCACGCCGAAACCACCTGCTGTCCGCGATGCGGTCCGCGCCTCGAACTGCTCGACGCGCAGGGGCGGCCAATCGAGGGCGATGCGATCGCCGCGACGCTGACGCTGCTGCAAGGCGGCGCGATCGTCGCGATCAAGGGCCTCGGCGGCTTCCATCTCGTCTGCGACGCGCGCGACGCCGCCGCGGTGGCGCGCCTGCGCGAGCGCAAGGCGCGCGAGGAGAAGCCGTTCGCCATCATGGCGGCCAATGCCGCATCGCTCGACGCATTGGCCGAAGCCGGCGCCGCCGAGCGCGACAAGCTGGAGTCGCGGGAGCGCCCCATCGTGCTGCTGAGGAAGCGCGCCGGCGCCGACGCGGCCCTGCCGGGCATCGCGCCCGGACTCGCCTGGCTCGGCGCCATGCTGCCCGACACGCCCGTGCAGTGGCTGCTGTTCCACGAAGCGGCTGGACGGCCGCAAGGGACGGGCTGGCTCGCCTCGCCGCAGCCGTTGCTGCTCGTCATGACCAGCGCCAACCCCGGCGGCGAGCCGCTGGTGATCGACAACGCCGAAGCGCGCCGCCGCCTCGCCGGCATCGCCGACGCTTTCCTGATGCACGATCGCGACATCGTCGTGCGCTGCGACGACAGCGTCGTGCGCGCGTCCGCCACGGGCCTCCAGGCGATCCGCCGCGCGCGCGCCTACACGCCGCGCGCCATCCGCCTCGCGCGCGCCGCCGCGCCGGTGCTGGCGCTCGGCGGCTGGTACAAGAACACGATCTGCGTCACGCGCGGCGACGAGGCTTTCGTCTCGCAGCATGTCGGCGACCTCGACAACGCCGCGACCTGCGGCTTCCTCGAGGAGACCGTCGCGCATCTGCTGCACATCCTCGACGTCGAGCCGACGGTGATCGCGCACGACCTGCATCCGGATTTCCATTCGACCCGCCTGGCCGCGCGGCTCGCGGCCGAGCGCGGCGTGCCGCTGGTCGGGGTGCAGCATCATCACGCCCACATCGCCGCGGTGCTCGCCGAGCACGGCGTCGAAGAACCGGCGCTCGGCCTGGCGCTCGACGGCGTCGGCCTCGGCCGGGACGGCGCCGCGTGGGGCGGCGAGCTGCTGCGCGTCGCAGGCGCGAACGGCCGGCGGCTCGGCCATCTGCCGACGCTGCCGCTGCCGGGCGGCGATCGCGCGGCGCGCGAGCCGTGGCGCATGGCGGCCGCCGCGCTGCACCTGCTGGGCCGCGGCAGCGAGATCGCCGCGCGCTACGCCGACCAGCCGGGCGCGGCGACCGTGGCGCAGATGCTCGCGCAGCGGATCAACTGTCCCGAGACGTCGAGCGCCGGCCGCTGGTTCGATGCCGCCGCCGGATTGCTCGGCGTGCGCCGCACCATGGCCTTCGAAGGCCAGGCGGCGATGCTGCTCGAAGGACTGGCGGAGGCACATGGCGCGGCGCCGCCGCTGCCCTTGCCGCGCGGCGCTGACGGCGCGTCGGATCTCCTGCCGCTGCTCGCGGCGCTGGCGGACGAGCGCGACGCCGGCCTCGCCGCCGCGCAATTCCACGCCACGCTCGCGACCCTTCTCGTCGAGTGGATGATCGAAACGGCGCGACGTGAGAAAATCCACACTGTCGCACTCGGTGGCGGCTGCCTGCTCAACCGCATCCTGGCGGCGCGCCTGCGCGAAGGCCTGCAGGCGGCCGGCCTCACGGCGCTGGAAGCGCGCGAGCTGCCTCCCAACGACGGCGGCCTGGCGCTCGGCCAGGCCTGGATCGCGCAAAGGAGTATCTGAAACATGTGTCTCGCCATCCCGGCCCGCGTGGTCGAAGTATCGGACGGCGACAACGCCGTGGTGGATCTCGGCGGCGTCAAGAAGGAAATCTCGCTCGCCCTGGTCGAAGGCGTAGGCATCGGCGACTACGTGATCGTGCACGTCGGCTACGCGCTCAACAAGCTCGATCCCGAGGAGGCCGAGAAGACGCTGGCCCTGTTCGCCGAGATGGGCGCAGCGGCAACATGATGAACCCCATTCCCCCGACCCCCTTCCCGAGGAAGGGGGCGACCATGGTTCAGCCGCGCGGGGCGCGGCTTCCGGGCGGCTGGATTGCGCCTCCTTGGGACGGCCCGTCGGAGGCGCCATGACCCAACTGCTCGACGATTTCCAGCGGCGCACCCGCGCGCTGGTGTCCGCGGTCGGACTGCTGCTGCGCTCGGAGCCGGGCAGCGTCGGCTACGCCGAATTCCGCCGCAAGACCGAGAAGAGCGTGAAGCTGGTGGTGGACACGGCCGACGAGCTGCTGCGCGGCCTGTGCGGCAACGCCGGGCGGGACGAGGCGCTGCGCCAGGCGCAGGCCAGGGGCGTGCTGAACGCGGACGAGACTGAGCGGTGGCGCCGTTACTTCGAAGGGCTGCTGCCGGCGGGCGAGGTGCCCTACGACGATGCCACGCTCGACCGGCTGCGTGCCTTGATGCTCGATGCTCGCAGCCTCGAAACGGGTCTGCGCGGCCGATGAAATACGTCGACGAATTCCGCGACGGCGCCCTGGCGCGCGGCCTCGCCGCCGCCATCGCGCGCGACGCCGATCCTGCCCGCCGCTACAGCTTCATAGAGTTCTGCGGCGGCCATACGCACGCGATCTCGCGCTACGGCGTCGCCGACCTGTTGCCGGCGAACGTGCGCATGGTGCACGGCCCCGGCTGCCCCGTGTGCGTGCTGCCGATCGGCCGCGTCGACATGGCGATCGAACTGGCGCTCGATCACGGCGTGACGCTGTGCACCTACGGCGACACCTTGCGGGTGCCGGCGTCGAAGGGGCTGTCGCTGATGAAAGCCAAGGCCGGCGTGGACAATCGCCGCGGCGACATCCGCATGGTCTATTCGAGCGCCGACGCGGTGCGCCTGGCGCAGGAGAACCCGGCCAAGCAGGTCGTCTTCTTCGGCATCGGCTTCGAGACGACGACGCCGCCGACGGCGGTGGCGATCAAGCAGGCGCAGGCGCTGGGACTTACCAACTTCAGCGTGCTGTGCTGCCACGTGCTGACGCCGGCGGCGGTCAGCAACATCCTCGAATCGCCCGAGGTGCGGCGCTTCGGCACGGTGCCGCTGGACGGCTTCATCGGCCCGGCCCACGTGTCGACGGTGATCGGCAGCCGGCCCTACGAGTTCTTCGCCGAGGAATACCGCAAGCCGGTGGTGATCGCCGGCTTCGAGCCGCTCGACGTGAT
>DAIDAU010000026.1 GCA_027310465.1 Rhodocyclaceae bacterium | reverse complement strand
CGTCGCCGCGGCCGGCGGCTCGCCCGCGGCGTCCTCGGCCGGCTCCAGCGCGGCGCGTTCGCGCTCGCAGGCGCCGAGCGCCGCGGCCAGCTCCGACGCCAGCAGCGGCAGCATCGCCGTCGCGGCGCCGCGGTCCTGGTGGCGCAAAGCCGTCTCGATGCGCGTCGCCGTGGCGCCGAAATCCTCCAGGCCGAGGATCATCGCCGTGCCCTTGGCGCCGTGGATGCGCCGGATCGCCTCGGTGAAGCGCCCCGCGCCCATCGACGCCTCGACGCTTTGCGCGACGTCCGCCTCGGCGTCGCAAAACTCGGCGAGCACGCGGCCGAGCAGCTTGCGGCTGCCGCCCAGGCGGCCGAGCGCGCCCTGCCGGTCGACGCGGCGCCGGCCGGCGGCGCCCTGGCGCCCGCCGGGCTGCGCGATGCCGGTCGGCGTCGCGATGCCGGAGACGGCGCGATACAGCGCCTCGGCCTTGATCGGCTTGAGCAGATAGGCTTCGACCGGAATCGCCAGGCGGCTCGCGCAGGCGGCGGTTTCGTCGCGGTTCGTGCGCGTCGCCAGGGCGATCATCGGCAGGCGCGTGCGCTCGTCGTGGTGGATGCGGCGCATGGTCTCGATGCCGTCCATGCCGCGCATGCCGCGGTCGACGATGGCGAGCTGGAACGGCCGGGCGTGCGCGGCGCGCAGCATCGCGATGGCCTCGGCGCCGTCCGACGCGGCGCCGACGCGGCAGCCGGCGGCCTCGAGCAGGTGCTGCAGCGACAGGCGCGCGGTGTCGTTGTCGTCGACGATCAGCACGCGCAGTCCGCCATAGGCGGGCGTCGGTTCCGCCGCCGCGGCGTCCGCGACGCGGAAGCGCGCGGTGAAGGTGAAGTCGGTGCCGACGCCGGGGGCGCTGACGACTTCGATGTCGCCGCCCATCGACTGCACCAGTTCCCTGACGAACAGCAGTCCGCTCCCTTCGCCGCGGTGGTCGGGCGGCGCCTTGCGCCGGAACGGCTGGAACAGCGCGACGATCCTGTCGTTCACGCCGATGCCGGTGTCGGTGACGGAGAAGCGCACGACCGCTTCGCCGCCGCGGGCGCCCGCTTCGGGCTCCGCGGCGATCGCCACCTCGCCGTGCGCGGTGAACTTCACGGCGTTGCTGGCCAGGTGCAGCAGCACGTGGCCGAGGCGGACCGGATCGCCGACCAGCAGCGGCGGGACTTCGCGCGAGCGATGCACGACGAGCTCGAGGTCCTTTTCCAGCGCGGCCTTCTCGACGGCGTCGGCGACGCGCGCCAGGACGTCGTCGAGGGCGAAGGGCACCGCTTCGAGGCTGGTGTGGTCGGCCGGCGCGCGGGCGCGCGGCAGCGAAGGACGAACGTCCGCCATGTCGGCTAGGATACGGCGGAGCGCTTGTCGTTCATGTCGCCGGTTTCCCGGAAGTCAGGGCACAAGGACTTGCCGCGGGCGTTGTCTCGAATAACCATACGGCATGATACGGAACGCGGTCGAATTAGACCATATGCCATAAGGCAGAGCGGCTGCGCGCGGCGCGGACGCCGCTTCACGCCCGTTCCGCCGTCGGCGCGACGCACACCTTGTCGCGGCCGGTGCGCTTGGCTTCGAGCAGCGCCTGGTCGGCGCGGTCGATCAGGCATTCGACGTCGCGGTCGTCGCCGCGCATCGTCGCCACGCCGATCGAGACGGTCAGATGCGCGCTGTCTTCGGATTCCAGCGCCAGCTCCGCGGCCGCCACCTTCTGGCGCAGCCGCTCCGCCACCAGCAGCGCCTGGGTGGCGTCGGTCTCCGGCAGCAGCACGGCGAACTCCTCGCCGCCCATGCGCCCCATGACGTCCCAGTCGCGCAGGGTCTGCCGGCTCACGGCGGCGAGCGACTCCAGCGCCACGTCGCCGGCATGGTGGCCGTAGCTGTCGTTGATCGACTTGAAGTGGTCGACGTCGATCATCCACAGCGACAGCGGGTGCTCGTAGCGGCGCGAGCGCGCGAATTCCTGCGCCGCCAGCGACAGGAAGTGGCTGCGGTTGGCGACGTGCGTGAGCGGATCGGTGCGCGCCTCCTCCTCGAGCTTCTGGATGTGCTCGCCGCGGTCCGTGGTGTCGACGCCGACGCCGACCAGGTAGGCCGCGCCGTCCACCTCGAAGCGCCGCGCCGTCATGAAGTAGAGCCGCACGCCGCGGTCGCGCGTCAGGACGTGCAGTTCGGCCTGGGCGTAGCCGGTGTCGAAGGCCTCCTTCATCGCCCCCGCGGCCGGCGGCCGGTCCTTCTCCTCGATCGTCAGCAGCGAGCTGCGGCCGCGCAACTCGTCGTCGGAGAGGCCGGTGAGGCGGTTGAGATAGCTGTTCCAGGTGTAGTAGCTGCCCTCGTGGTCGACGACGTAGAAGGCGCCAGGCACGCTATTGACCAGCGCGTCGGCGAAGGCCTTCTGCTTGGCGAGCGCGTTCTCCGCCTCCTTGCGCTCGGTGACGTCGACGCAGAAGCCCGCCACGTAAGGCACGCCGCCGATCTCGAAGCGCCGCGCGGTCTTCAGGAAGACGCGCACGCCGCGCGTCGCCGTCGGCATGCGCAGCTCGAGCTGCGCATAGCCCATCGCCACGGCGGCGAGGAACTTGGCGGCGGCGAGCGGCCGGTCGTCCTCGTGGATGGCGGCGAGGATCGGCATGCCGAGCAGCTGCTTGTCCTTGAGCCCGGTGAGGTCCCTCAGGTGATGGTTCCAGCGCACCAGGTTCGCGTGCTGGTCGACGACGTAGTACGGACCCGGCGCGCTCTCGACGATGGTGTCGGAGAAGGCCTTCTCGCGAGCGAGGTCGCTCTCCAGCTGCTTCATGATCGACCTGCCGAAGCCCAGCCATGCCAGATAGGCCCCGCCGTTCGTGCTGACGGCGCGCACCGAGAACAGGCAGCGCTCGGCGTTGCCGCGGCCGTCGACCAGGCGCGCGTCGCCTTCGGCGCGGCCGGCGGCGAAGGCCTCGTCGAGCTTGGCGGCCAGCCGCTCGCGGTCGAAGTCGACGACCAGCTCGGCCAGCGGCAGGCCCTGCAGTTGTCCGTCGCCGCGTCCGGTGTAGGCGGAAAATTCGGCGTTCCAGTGCACCAGGCGGTGGTGGCGGTCGACCACCGCGAGGTAACCCGGCAAGCCGGCGAGGACGGCGCCGGCCAGCACGCCTTTGAGCCTACCGGCGTCCTCCTGGTCGCGGCGCGCGCTGATGTTCTCCATCATGTGGCGCGAGTACCAGAATTCGCCGGACGGCCGGTGCGCCGTGATGTCGTGGCTGAGGAACACCTGCCCGGCCGCCGCGGTGAGTTCCGACTTCTGGGCGGTGGAGCCGCGGCGCAGCGCTTCGACGCAGTTGCCCAGCGGGCCGGCAAGCTTGGGGAACACCTGCCAGTAGGGCCTGCCGACGATCGCCTCCATCGGCTGCCCGGCGAAGGCGGCGTAGGCGGGGTTGCAGTGCAGGATGCGGAAGTCGCGGTCGTGGATGAAGACCGGCTCGTCGAGCTCGTCGAATGCCGCCAGCCATTCGAAGGAGCCGTCGCTCTCGGGATCTTGCCGGGACGGGCGCGCAACCGGGGCGGCCGGTTCGGCGCCGGCCCCGGCGGCCGGCGGCCGGCGCGCGGGGAGCCTCTGGGCGGCGGCATGGCCGGGATGCGCCAGCCGGCGCCTCGTCCGGACTATGGGCTGCATCGGCTTCACTCGGTGCTTGATCATGGTCGCGAGGTCTTGGGCGTTCCGCGTTTCTTTCGCGGGCTGTGCTCCGAGCGTAGCCGGCCGGCGCAGTATGCGAAATACGCCGAAGGCCCTATTTTCGCTACCCGGATTCACGCGCCGCTTCTCAAGGCGCCGTGCCGGCGTCGCAGAACAGCGCCACCGGGAAATGCGCCAGCGCGCGGCCGAGCAGGAAGCCGACCTTGCCGTCCTGCGTTTCCGGCTCGCAGGCCTGGCCGGTGAAGGCGTCCTCGAGGCGGATGTCGACGAGTTCGGCCGGCAACTCCACGCGCGTGTCCCGCCACACCGCCGTGCCGAGCGGCTGCGCGCCGGCGTCCGCCAGGCCGGCGAACAGGCGCGGCGCGACGGCCACCGCGATGTGCCGCTCGCTGCGGCGCGCGAAGGCGCAGACGTGCTCGGCGCGCTCGCCCGAGACGCGCAACGGCAAGTACAGGCCGCCCTGGAAGAGCTGCGGCAGCCGCCGCCGGCACTGCAACCCGCGCCAGGTCAGATAGAGCTTGACGCGGCCGTCCTCCATGCGCGCCAGCAGTTCGCCCAACCAGGCGAGGCGCGCCTCGCCGGCCGGCGCCTCCGCCAGGTCGCGCAGCAGCGAGCGGCGCAGCTCGTAGTCGACCGGCCGCCGATTGTCGGGATCGACCAGGTTGAAGTCCCACAGCTCGTTGCCCTGGTAGAAGTCCGGCACGCCCGGCGAGGCGAGCTTGATCAGCGTCTGCGACAGGCTGTTCAGCATGCCGATGCGCGCGACGCGCCGTTGGAACGGCAGGAAATCCTGCAGGAAGTAGTTCCTGCCGCCGCCGGCGAGCAGGCTGTCGACGAAGCCGTCGAGCGCCGCCTCGTATTCGAGGCTCGGGTTGAGCCAGCTGCTGTGCACCTTCGCTTCGCGCACCGCCTTCTGCATGTAGGCCTTGACGCGGCCGCGCAGCCGCTCGAACTCCGCGGCGTCCGGGTCGGCCGGCGGCCAGACGCCGAGCAGCGTCTGGTAGAGGAAGTATTCGTCGTTGTGCGAGGGCGCCGCCTGGCCCTCGACGACGCGCTTCCTGCTGCGGTTCACGCGCCGCCAGCGGCGCAGGTGCTCGAGCCATTCGGCCGGCATCTCGGACAGCGCGTCGATGCGCGCGCGCACGTCCTCCGAGCGCTTGGTGTCGTGCGACGAGGTCGCCAGCATGGCGTGGGGCCAGCGCAGCCCGCGCTCCTGCGCGGCGCGGTGGAAGGCGGCGACGCCGACGCCGAAGCGGCCCGGGTCGCCGCCGACCTCGTTGAGCGACAGCAGCCGGTTATAGATGTAGAAGGCGGTGTCCTCGATGCCCTTGGCGGCGACCGGGCCGGTGAACTGCTGGAAGCGCATGGCGAAGCCGAACACCTGGTCGGCATGGTCGCGCGGCCGGCCCGCCGCCAGCTCGCCCGTCAGCGCGTCGCGCACGAAGTCGAACACCGAGGCGTCGGCCAGGCGGCTCTGCTTCTTCGCCAGCGCCACGGCCCAGTCGATGTGGCGGCGGTCGTCGTCGGACAGCGCGGACTGCGTCACGTAGGTGCGATAGACCGGGAAGCCGGCGACGACGTCGGAGAGCGCGTCGCGCAGCCGGTTGACGGTGAAGTCGCAGGTGTAGCGGCTGGTCAGCGCGATGCGCGAGAGCTGGCTCGCCAGCACGTTGAGCTCGGCGGCCAGGGTGGTGTTCATCACCAGCTTCTTGGCGCGGTAGGCGACCTCGGCGAAGTCGGGCTTCTCGCCGATGAAGACGCCGTAGATGCGGTTGAGATGCCCTTCGTTGGCGGCATCGACGAAGAGGCCATTGACCAGGTTGGCGAAGTCGTAGCCGGTGGTGCCGTGGAGCGGCCAGTTCGGCGGCAGGTGCTCGTGGCCGGCGAGGATCTTCTCCGCGACCAGGTAGAGCGGCCGGCTCAGGGCGTCGCCGCCGGCCGCCTGCTGCAGGCGGCGGAAGTACTGGCAGGGATCGTGCAGCCCGTCGGGATGGTCGACGCGGATGCCCTCGGCGATGCCGTCGCGCACCCACTCGAGGATCAGGCGATGGGTGTCGCGGAACACGCGCTCCGCTTCCATGCGCAGCGCGGCCAGCTCGTTGACGTCGGCGAAGCGGCGGTAGTTGATCTCGTCGCCGGCGACGCGCCAGTTGGCGATGCGCCAGGCCTGCCGCTTGATCAGGTCGTGCAGCGCGTCCCAGCTCTCGGCCTTGCCCGGCGTGCCGTTGAAGGCGGCGACGTTTTCGGCGGCGAACAGCGCGACGTCGGCGCTGCGCGCCAGCAGCGCGGCCAGGCGGCGCTTCTGAATCTCCTTCTCGCGCGCGCGCTCGGCGACCGCCTCGGGCGCTGCCTCGGTGTGCGGCGGCAGGTGGCCGAAGGCGGTGCACAGGCTCAGGAGGTCGAGCGCGTCGGGGTGGTCCTCGCCGAGGCGCGCGGCGAGGCGCTCGACGCCGCGCGCCAGCACCGCCGGGTAGTGGCGCGGATCGATCGGGAAATGGTGCTGGTAGTAGCGCAGCCCCAGCTCGCCGCGCGCGGCGTCGAGGCTCAGCGCCAGCTCGCCGCCTTCCAGCACGCGCCCGTACTGCGCGCCGAGCACCGGCAGCAGCACCTTGTGGTGCAGGTCCTCGTCGAGCGGCTGCCACTCGATGTCGAAGTAGCCGGCATGCACGGCCGCCTCGCCGTTCTCGAGCACGTCGAGCCACCACGGATTGTCGCCGCCGAGCACGCCCATGTGGTTGGGCACGACGTCGATCAGTTGTCCCATGCCGCGGGCCTTGAGCGCGGCGGCGAAGTCGCGCAGCTCGGCGGTCGAGCCGACCTCGGGATTGATGCTGCCGTGGTCGGTGATGTCGTAGCCGTGATCGCTGCCCGGCCGCGCCTGCAGGTAGGGCGAGGTGTAGACGTGGCTGATGCCCAGCTCGTGCCAGTAGGGCACCAGGGCGGTCGCCTGGGCCAGCGTGAACTTGCGGTTGAGCTGGATGCGGTAGGTGGCGAGCGGAATGCGCGCCTGCCGGCCGGAAAC
>DAIDAU010000192.1 GCA_027310465.1 Rhodocyclaceae bacterium | reverse complement strand
GGGTGACTCGGGCCAGGAAGACGGCCGGACGTCCCACGGCGATTTGAGATGACCGACATCCCGGAGTCGGCTTATGCTGAACCGCTACACCCTGCCGGCCCATGAGTCGGATGACGGCATACGTCAGGTCAACCAGGGCCGCCCGCGGGGCCGGCGCGGTCAGGAATCGCGCTGGAAGACGTAGAAGCTGACATCGGCGATCCAGCGGCTCAGGACGTTGAGCCCCGTCCGGCGGAACACGTGTTCAAGGAAGTCGCTGATCTGCACCGAAACGCGCGCCGGCAGCAGCTTCCTTTCGGCGAACGCCAGCGGTCCATAGCCGAGACCGTCGAAGTCGGTCAAGGCGTAGCCGCGCTGAGTCACGCCGGCGATCAGGCGGAGCGGGCTCTCGTAGATCCGGATACGAAAACCATGATCGTCCGTCGCCGCGGCGCTCGCCGCCGCCCGTGCCCGCGCGCGGCGGGCCAGCGCCCGTACCAGGCGCGCGGGTAGCACCGCCAGTTGCCAAAGGTCGAAGACGCGGTGCGTATGGGCGTTGCGCACGCTGATCAACAGCGTACCGCCGGGCCGCAGCACGCGATGGATTTCGCGCAACGCCTGGCTCACGTCTGCGATGTAGCCGAACATGCCCAGGCAGGCGACGACGTCGAACTCCCCCGCGGCGAACGGCAGGCGCAGGCAATCAGCGTTGACGAGCCGGAGCGATGGCGCGGGCAGGTGCCGCATGCGCTCGCGCGCGAGCTCGAGCATGTCGCACGAGGCGTCGGCGGCCGTGACCGCGAAGCCGCTGCCGATCAGTTTCTCGCTCAGCACGCCGGCGCCGCAGCCGAGGTCCAGCACCCGCGCGCCGGTGTCGAAGCGGCTGCAAATGTATCGCCAGGCGTAGTCTCTTCGCTTCACCATGACGTGTTCGAAGAGGCTCGACGGACGCTCGTAGAGATCGTTCCAAAAAGCGGCCTGCTGGCGAAACGTGAACAGTCCGTCTGCGCTATCCGTCATCGCTGCTCCTCCTGTCCGGTGGTCGTGTATCGTACGCGGATGGCATGAAACCGGTAGCGCGGGATCGGTCGGAGGGACGCTCCAATTGGCCGGGAACAATGCGCACAATGCCCCATTCGCAGACTTTCTGCCGGGCGGCTGATCGAGGGTCGCCGGAGAGCCTCAAGGCAAGCAAGGCAGCCCCAGCAAGGCAGCCCCTGCCAACGTCGAGCCTAGCAGCGGATCTCGCTGCGCAGCACCGCGTCGCCGCGCAGGCGCGCGCGCCAGTGCAGCGTCGGCGCGGGCCGCCGTTCGTCGAAGCGCGGCGAGACCCAGCCGGCGATGGGGTCGAGGCTGCCGAGATGGATTCGGACGTCGGCGCCGCCGACGTCGGGAAGCGACAGGCTCAGTTCGCGGCCGCCGCACGACAGGCGGAAGCGGCCGCCGTCGGCGATGCAGCGCGCGCCCTCCGGGCCGTGGAAGAACAGCTCGATCTCGTGCTCGCCGCGCATCTTCAGGCGGTCCTCGACGGCGATGCGCCGCCGCGCCTTGTCGAGCTCGATGCGGCGAGTGTGCATCACCGGATCGGGCAGGCGCAGGTAGCCGTCGTGCCAGCCCTCGAACATCTCCAGCGCCGGCGTGGTGCGCCAGAGGTTGCAGCCGGCGCCGGCCTTGGCCAGCCACATGAAGTTGCCGCCGGGCTCGGACTGGTCGCGGCCGTCGACGCGCAGCGCGTTGTGCGCCGCCGTGCCGCGGAAGTGGGCGCGCCATGCGCCTTCCGTGTGGTAGGCGTAGGTGCCGGGATCGACCAGCAGCGGCACGCCGCCGAGCGACAGGGTGAACGACAGCGCGTCGGCGTGGCCGTGCGCGGCGATGCTGCGATAGCCGAGCGGGCCGGCGTCGGCGACCAGGCGGATCTCGCGCTCGCTCTCGAAATCGCTGCCGAGCACGTAGTAGCCGCCGTCGGGAAAGGCGCGGCGCACCGGCGCGGCGGCGGCGGGTACCGGCAGCGCGGCGAACTGCGCCGCGGCCTCGGCGCCGAGCAGCCAGCGCGTCTTGTCGTCGAGCTCGCCGGCCTTGGCCTTGAAGTCGCCGCGGCGGAACAGCAGCGCGCCGGTCGCCAGCAGCGAGCGGTAGCGGCAGCCGCGCGGCCGCAGGCGGATGACGACGCCGTCGTCGGCATCGCCGAACATCGGCATGTTGCCGCCGGCATCCATGATCGAGGCGATGTAGCCGACCATGGCTTCGAGGCGGCGGCCGTAGCGCGCCGAGAACGGAATGCCGGCGGCGCGCGCGGCGAGCAGCGGCAGCAGCAGCAGGTCGAGCACGAACCGCTGGTAGGAGACGGCCTGCTCGCGGTTGACGCCGTCGGGCGCGTTCTGCATCAGCGCCTCGCGCTCGAGAATGGCGCGCGAGGCCGCGCGCCATTCGGCCGCGCGCGGCCAGTGCGGCCAGCTCAGCGCGGCGATGAAGAGGCCGGCCGCCTCGCCGATCAGGTGGTTGTTGGCCGACGAATGCAGCGAGAAATGGCCGCGCACGAACTGCGCATGGCGGTAGATCGAATCGAGCCAGCGGCCGCGAAAGGTCGCGCCCGACTCGTGCGCGAACAGCGGCGATTCGAGGCCGCCGACGAGCTGCCAGGTGGCGGACCAGTTGATCAGGCGCAGCGCCGGTTCCAGCGCGCTCGACCAGTTCGGCCCGCGCCCCGGCGGACAGGCGGCGAACCAGCTCTCGAGCTGGCGGCGGATGGCGCCGAGGTAGTGCTGGCGGCCCGAGAGCGCCCAGGCCTGCGCCAGCGTGACGAGATGCAGGTGGCGGTTGGGCTCCCACAGGTACTTGATGTCGCCGACCAGGCGCGCGTCGCGGTAGTCGAGGCGCTTGCCGAACGACAGCGGCGCCTCGATACCGGTCTTGGGATCGCGGTTCCAGCGCGGCGGGCTGCCGAGATCGACGTCGCTCAGCGCGAAGATGTCGAGGCGTCCCGCGGCGACGCGGTCGGCGGCGGCGAGATAGGGCT
>DAIDAU010000065.1 GCA_027310465.1 Rhodocyclaceae bacterium | reverse complement strand
CAGGGCCAGTGCCCCCAAGCGCATTGGCGTGCCCTACCGCGAGGTCGCATTGACGCCGTAGGGCGCCTCAGGAGGCCCTGGGAGCCGTTTTGGGGGTCAGGGCATGGTCACCGGGGCGCAAGGTGGCCAAATCGGCCTTTTCGAGCGCTGTCGCGGCCTGCGAGGCGGTTCGGCGGGTAATACCGAGCGCGCGGGCCAGTTCGGCGCGGGTGAGGGGGCCTAGCCCGGATATCAACTGCCAGACTGCCGGTGCCTGCGACGAAGCGTAGAGCACGGCCAGGCGTTCATCGCCCAGCGCGAGAGCCGTGCGCACAGCGGCCAGGTCAGTGGCGACATCGGCCGCAGCTGCGGTGATCGCTTGGCCTAGGAGGGCGGGGAGGGGGCTTTCAGGTTCGGCACGGAACAGGCTGCGCGGGGCGAGCCCGGCCAACGCGAGCGGCGCGGCGCCAAGGCTGAACAGATGTGGGCGCATGGCCACAGCGAGCGAGGCCGCCCAGGCGCTCCCGCGTGCGGCGAAGCGCTGGAACACCTTGCCTTCGATCACGACCTCCTCGCTGCCCAGTTCGAGAAAATCGTTCTCGTCCTCGCGCAGTTGCTCGAGCCATTCGCCGAGCGTTGCCACAGGGTCGCCTGTCGGCAGCAGCGCGTCGAGCCGCTCAAGCGCCCGATCGGCCGGTGCGAACGCTGTGAGCCGACAGAATTGAATACAGTGCAACCTAATCACTATTATTCAATGACGTAAGTGGATTTCACTGCAGTCTAAACTGTCTCGATCGACTCCGGCATCGCGCGTCAGGACAGATTACGCTACATTCCCACGAGCAGTGGAGATTCACGCGGAGCCAATCTTGTGGTTGAGCTGATGCCATCTCATCCAGGCAAGCGCAGCCTCAGATCCCTCGAGGCGGGCTTGGTGCTGTTCCCGCATTTCCGAAAACACATTTCCTTGTCCGGACCAGTCACGGCGGCGCAGGTTGCCGCCATTTCCGAGGTGACCGGGCTGAAGGAACGTCAAATCCGTACGCTGGCGGCGCGATATCAGGCGCATCCGGTTGCTGAATCGCTTGCGCCGAAGCCGCGAGGACCCAGGCAAGGCTCACATCGGATTGATCCGGAGGTGAGACTCGCCATTGACGCGCTGATCGAGGAAATTGCGCTCAAGATGGTCACTCCATCGCGTGCGGAAGCTGCACGACAGATTTGGGGTCTGCTCCATGCGGACAACGGAAAGCATCGGTTTTCCGCCGATTTGATCCCGAGCGAGAAAACGATCGAGCGGCTCCTTGCCGAGATACCGAGCAGCGTATGGGCCAGAAACACCATGGGTTCCAAGACACGCAGCGCACATCAAGCCCATCCTGGCGAATATCAAAGCGACGGATTTCTCGACCTTGTCCAGATGGACCACACTCGGGGTGACGTAATTCTGGTCGACAGCCTGAGGCGGGAGGAACTTGGGCGCCCGTGGATCACGTTCTTGATCGAAATCTGGACCCGCTCGATCCTCGGATACTATGTAAGTTTCGGGGATCCATCAATTTTTCGGTGCGGCAGGGCGGTGGCGAGTGCGTTGCTGCCCAAGCAACCCGTGCTCGACCATCTGGGTGTTGAGGTCAGCTACCCGATGTTCGGCTTGTTTCGGCGCCTGCACGCCGATCAGGCTAAGCCGCACCGATCCCAGGCATTCCGGCGGGCCTGCGTGCGCAACGGCATCGACCCCGATGTTCGCAAGCCAGGACCGGCCCATCTTGGTGGCCATATTGAACGGCTGATCGGCACAATGATCGGAAAACTAAGACTTTTGCCCGGTGCAACCGGTTCAAACGTGTCCGCGCGTGATGGCTATGATGCACAGGCCGAAGCCGCGATGACATTGCCGGAATTCGAGCGTTGGCTACTATGCCAGATCGCAGTTTATCACCATACGCCGCATTCCGCGTTGGGTGGCTTGTGTCCGGCGCAGATGTGGGCGCGCGAGGCAGCGCACCATGGCCCCTTGCTCCCGCTTTCGTACAACTCTGATGAGCTTTTCCGCCAATTTCTGCCGTCAAAGCCACTGACCATCCATGCACGGGGAATCCAGATCAAGTACCGCCATTACTGGCACCCGGCGCTCGGCAAGCGGATTGGGCAGAAGATCGAGGTCAGCTGGGACGAGCGGACAATCCAACATGTCTATGCGGAACTCGATGGCAGCTTCGTGCAAATGCCGGTTATCGGCCAGTATCCGGATGTTTGGGAGGCGGATTGGGAGGTCGCCAGAGCGAAGGTAAGGGCGATGGGGCGGGCCTATCAGGCCGATGGCGGCCGTGCAGCGACAGCGCGCGCAATTGCAGCCGCCAACCAGGAGGTCCATCAGGCCCGGCTACGGACCAAGGAGGCGCGCCGAGGGGCGAAGCGACGGGAAGGGGAAGGAACGACGCTTTCGGACCTCAAGGCACCCGAAAGGCCAGAAAAGCCGCCGATTCAATGGAAACCGGTTGCTGATCTGGCCGAAGACACTTGGTTGAGGGTGCGGTAATGACCCGCGCCGAGCCTGCCCATGCTGCGGTGGCATCGCCGTCATTCTGGATCGATTTCGACGAGGCTCGCAATGCCGTCGAAACCATCGTTGAAGTTGCCCATGATGACCAGGAAGAGCGACCGACTTGCATCGTGCTTACAGGTCAGTCCGGCATGGGCAAAACCTCGATCCTGCGCGAGGCGCAGCGGCGCCTGACAGAAGCTTTTCCCGAGCCCGCCGATTGGGGTGAAGCGAGGTACCAACCGGTGCTCCGCACAGTCATTCCCTCGAGCCCTACTTCGCTCAAGATCAATCTCGCTCTTCTCTGGCAACAAGGCTGGCCGATACGGGCAAACACGCACAAAACCGCCGATTTCAAGGTTGTCGACTTGTTGGCCGCGCAGGGCACGAGGCTGGTCGCGATCGACAATGTCCATGTGATCCTGACTGCAAGCGGCGTAGCACGGCGCGATACGCTCGATGCCTTCCGCTTTCTGATGAGCGCTGGCAATGTGCCGCTGGTCGTCGCGGGGCTTGATGTTGCTCGCCAGATTTTCGCCGACGATGTCGAACTCGCCTTTCGTTCGATCATGCTCAGATTGCCGCTTTGGGAACCGGGAGAGCCCTCGCAACGGCTGATCAGGGCGCTGGCACGCGGGATGGAGATGGCCGAGCCGGAACATCTCGCCGAACCTGCGTTCGCCGAGCGCATCTGGCGCGAAAGCGGCGGCGTAACCGGCAATTTCAAGCGGATACTGCATTGGTCAGCGAAGGTTGCGAAACGGCATAATCGCGCGCTGGTGACGCAAGATGATATCAGCCAGGCTCTGCAGCTCTTTACGCCTTACAGCGCGGAATGAGTGGACGGGAGATCGAGCCGCTGGCCTATCGGGTCAGGCCGATCGCCGGCGAATGCTTTGAATCCTGGTTGCAGAGGCTGGCCGCGCGGCATGAAACCACGCGCAAGGCGCTGTTTGAATATCTCGGGATCGAGAGCGCGCTTGTGGCCCGCGACCCGGCGTCGTCAGCTGGTGGCGCCTTGGATCGGCACAAGGCCATGGTCGCCCGTTTGGCTTGGGCCACCGCGTTGCCTGAAAGGGTGATTGTGCGCACTTTCGTCGGCTGTTCAAGCGACGATTTGTTGCCTCCAGCGCTGCGTTCGATCGGGTGCGCGCAATGCTGGCTCGATTGGTTGGATAATGGTGCGCCGTGGCGCATCGAACGCAGCTGGATCCTGCGCGTTTCCATGCGCTGCGAGCGCCATGATCTGCTGCTCACCGATCTCGGCAGCATCGTCGCGCAGGGGCGGTCGCCGGCGGCGAGGAGGCAACTTGAGTCGATGGTGGCGCGCA
>DAIDAU010000170.1 GCA_027310465.1 Rhodocyclaceae bacterium | reverse complement strand
GAGTTGACACTGGCCGATCTTGTGGCCTGGGCTGAGTCCGCGATGATGGAAGGCGAGTTCGATCCAGCTCATTACTCTACCATTCGCGACGTAGTGGCCAGGCTCGGCGTCACCGACGTGTGCGCATTCGGCCTCACGTGGGAAGACTGCGAGCAACTCCTCGCGCAGCTCGGCTATTCCGCACAGGTCAGCATCGTCTCCCGCTAGTTTCCCATCGGATACTCCGGCACGATTGGTCCCGCTCCATCCAGCAATAGGCAACAGCGAAACCCTTCCCAAGCATCTCTCACCCCTACTTCTCATTCCCTACTAGAAAAAGTAGAATGTCCCGGTTTTTCTACCCCCAAAAAGCGGCGCGGCTGAGCTTTGACGTTGAGCCTGTAGAAAAACTTTTGTTTCACGTAAAATCCAGCCATCGTCGGTTGTTTGTTGATCACGCACCGCTCAGCTCAGGACAGGAGGTGTCGATGGCCCGCTACAAGCCCTACGATGTCGACCAGGGCAAGTTCATCCCCGTGTCCTTCCGCGACCAGATCCTGCCGGGTTCCTTCGAATACGCCTTACACGAGATCGTCGAGCAGCACATCGATCTGACGCCCTTTGAAGCTCGCTACACAAACGACGACAACGGGCGGTTGGCCTACGATCCCGCGGTGCTGCTGAAGATCGTGTTGTACGGCTACTACAAGGGCATCGTGTCGAGCCGCCGGCTTGCCGAGGCCTGCGAGCGCAACGTGCAGTTCATGGCGCTTTCTGCCGACGCCCGCCCGCACTTCACGACGATCGCGGACTTCGTCGCGCAGATGCACCGGGAAGTGGCGAGCGTGTTCACGGATGTGCTGATGTATGCGAGCGAGCTTCACCTGATCGGCCGCGGTACGTTTGCCATCGACGGCTGCAAGCTCCCGGGCAATGCCTCCAAGCAATGGAGTGGCACGCACCAGGAGCTGCGCCGCAAGCAGAAGAAGCTCGAAGCGGCGGCCAAGAAGATCGTCGCCCGGCACCAGGCACAAGATGCCCAGGAGAAGCCCTCCCCGGTCGTCGCCCAGGAAGAAAAGAAACGCGCCACCTACGAGCGCACGATCGACAAGATCAAGAGCTTTCTGAGAAGCGCCAAGAAGAATGTTGGCCCCAGCGGCAACGAGAGAAAGAGCAACATCACCGACCCGGACAGCGCCAAGATGTCCACCAATCACGGCGTGATTCAAGGCTACAACGGCGTCGCCGTGGTTGATGCCACACACCAGATCGTGGTCACCGCCCAAGCCCACGGCGAGGGCCAGGAGGCCCATCTGCTCGCGCCGATGATCGAGTGCACGCGAGAACAATGTCGGGCCGCCGACATCGACGAGGATGTCTTCCGCAAGGCCAAGCTCACCGCCGATGCCGGCTATTCCAGCCAGGAGAGTGTTCAGTACACGCAAGAGAAGAACATCGACGCCTACATCGCCGACCGCACCCATCGCCGACGCGACCCGGCGTTTGCCCACGCCGATCGGTATAAAGAACGGGCCAGAGAAGAGAAGCGCCGTCGTGCCGGACGAAACCCCGAGCGCTACACGGTGAAAGACTTCGACTACGACGAAAAGACCCGCACCTGTCGCTGTCCTGCTGGCAATGCCCTCTATCGCAACGGCAACAATATCGACGTGAACGGCTACCTCGGAGTGAAATTCCGGGGCGCCAAATCCGTCTGCGGCCCGTGCACCTTACGTCATCGCTGCCTCACCACGCCGCAGAAGACAGAAACCAAGCAGGTCACGATCTTCATCGGCGCAGCCGAATCACGCAAGGAGAAGCCACTCGAGAAGATGAAGCGCAAGTTCGACACCCTCCTTGGGCGCTTCATCTACAACCAGCGCATCGCCATCGTCGAGCCGGTGTTCGCGAACCTCAAGAACAAGGGGTTGCGGCGCTTCACGCTGCGGGGCAAACGAAAGGTGGATGCCCAATGGAAGCTGTTCACCCTGGTCCACAATATCGAGAAAATCGCCCACTGCGGAACGAGTTAATGCGGGGGACCCGGAGCCACCATGCCTGAACGCCACTCGTTCTCCACGAAACTCCGGCCCCGCGATCGTTTGCATGCCGGGCGCGCATCCGCTAGCGTTTCGAAGGTGGTTTTTCTACAGGCTCGTTAGACCGCCATTAGGTTTTGTCTCCCTCAAACATGTTGGCAAGATTCCAGAGGTATAACCCTTCCCATCATCAATGACATGAATGACTTCGAGCATAAGGTGCTTTTTCAGCTTCATCAGATAACACAAGCTCACGGGCGCTGTTCAACGGCAAAAGGTTCGAGTACAGTAATCCTATCCAAGGTTTGAAAAATAGCGGGGGGTGCCAAGTGTCGGGTTCTTTTCATGTTCATCATTCGCCGCACCACTGCGTTCTAACCCTGCGTTCAAGAGGGACGCCGCAAAAGCGCGGCGCCCCTTAACTTCACGTTAGGCAGAAAAATTTAATCACTCATTTTATCCACCGGAGGTAATAACACCATGAAGGCTCAACCGTTTGTTGTGACACCCAAAGACTACGATCCCGCGTTGAATGTGCTCGGTGTCAAGATAACCGGGGGAGGATTAAGGGGACAGGCTGGTTTTTCGATCCAAATCCGGTGGCTGAGTGGCAA
>DAIDAU010000165.1 GCA_027310465.1 Rhodocyclaceae bacterium | reverse complement strand
GTCGCTGATCGGCCTGCTGGCAGCCATCTACATCGCCTTCTCGATTTCGGCGCCCAACAACGAGAAGGTCATCCAGTTGTTCTTCCAATGGGTCGGCAGCGGCTTCACGCTGGAACTGCCGTCGAAGGCCGACCTCATCGTGCCCTTCTTCAAGAGCGTCTCCTACCCGGTGGGCATCTTCGGCTTCATCGTGCTGACCTACTTCGTCATCGTCGGCACCAGCAACGCGGTGAACCTCACCGACGGCCTCGACGGGCTGGCGATCATGCCGACCGTGCTGATCGGCGCGGCGCTGGGCATCTTCGCCTACGTCGCCGGCAACGTCGTCTATTCGAAATACCTGCTGCTGCCCTACATCCCGGGCGCCGGCGAACTCACCGTGTTCTGCGGCGCCATCGCGGGGGCGGGCTTGGGCTTCCTCTGGTTCAACGCCTATCCGGCCGAGGTGTTCATGGGCGACGTCGGCGCGCTGTCGCTGGGCGCGGCGCTCGGCGCGGTGGCCGTCGTGGCGCGCCAGGAGATCGTGCTGTTCATCATGGGCGGAGTGTTCGTCGCCGAGACGCTGTCGGTGATGCTGCAGGTCAGTTGGTTCAAGTACACCAAGAAGCGCTACGGCCAGGGGCGGCGGATTTTGCGCATGGCGCCGCTGCACCACCATTTCGAGCAGTCGGGCTGGAAGGAGACCCAGGTCGTGGTGCGCTTCTGGATCATCACCATCCTGCTGGTGCTGTTCGGCTTGTCGACGCTGAAGATCCGCTGATGAAGCTAACGGGCTTGCACGTGCTGGTTCTCGGCCTCGGCGAATCGGGGCTGGCGATGGCGAAGTGGTGCGCGCGCCAGGGGGCGCGCGTGCGCGTCGCCGACACGCGCGCGGAGCCGCCGTTCAAGGCCGAACTGCTGAGGAGCGCGCCGCGGGCCGAGTTCGTTTCGGGCGAGTTCGACAAGAAGCTGCTCGACGGCATCGACCTGCTGGCGCTCTCGCCCGGGCTCTCGGCGGGCATGCTCGTCGTGATCCATGCGCGCGCGCAGGGCATTCCCGTGGTCGGCGAGATCGAGCTGTTCGCCTGGGCGCTGCGCGACCTCGACCAGCGCGGCGTCGGCAAGCAGTACGCCCGGGTGCTGGCGATCACCGGCACCAACGGCAAGACGACCACGACGGCGCTCACCGGCCATCTGTGCCGCGGCGCCGGGCTCGTCACGGGCGTCGCCGGCAACATCTCGCCCGCCGCGCTGACGGCGCTGATGGCCTGCCTCGACGCCGGCAAGCTGCCGCAGGCCTGGGTGCTCGAGCTTTCGAGCTTCCAGCTCGAGACGCTCGAATCGCTCGACGCCGACGCCGCGGCGGTGCTCAACGTCAGCGACGACCATCTCGACCGCTACATCGACCTCGACGAATACGCCTCGGCCAAGGCGCGCATCTTCCTGGCGAGCGGGGAAACCGCCGGCGTCCAAGTGCTCAACCGCCAGGACGAGCGCGTCAAGCGCATGGCGCTACCCGGCCGTGAGCTCATCACCTTCGGCCTCGATGCGCCGCACGACGAGCGCGACTTCGGCCTGCGCGAGAATCGCGGCGAGCCCTGGATCGTGCGGGGCGACGGCTTCCTGCTGCCGGTGAGCCAGTTGCCGCTCGCCGGGCTGCACAATGCCGCGAACGCGATGGCTGCGCTGGCGCTGTGCGCGGCGATCGACCTCGCGCCGGTGAAGCTGCTGCCGGCGCTGCGCAATTTCGCCGGCCTGCCGCATCGCGTCGAGAAGATCGCCGAAATCGGCGGCGTGGCCTGGTACGACGATTCGAAGGGCACCAACGTCGGCGCCACCGAGGCGACGCTGCAGGGCTTGGGCCGCAAGGTGGTGGTGATCCTGGGTGGAGACGGCAAGGGACAGGACTTCTCGCCGCTCAAGCAGGCCGTCGCGCGCCACGCGCGTGCGGTGATCCTAATCGGCCGCGACGGGCCGCGCATCGGCCAGGCGATCGCCGGCAGCGGCGTGACTATCGTCGCGGCTGCCGATCTCGACGAAGCCGTCGCGCGCGCCGCCGAACTCGCGCAGAACGGCGACGCCGTGCTGCTGTCCCCGGCCTGCGCCAGCTTCGACATGTTCCGCAACTACGAGCACCGGGCGCAGGTCTTCGCGGCGGCGGTGCGCAAGCTGAGCGGAGCGGCGACCGCATGAGCGCCGCGGTGTTCTCCTCCATTCGGCGCAACTCGGCCGCCGCGGCGCCGCCGGAGCAGCTCGACCCCTGGCTGCTGTGGCCGGCGCTCGGCCTGCTGATGTTCGGGCTCGTCATGGTCTACTCGGCGTCGATCGCCACGGCGGAAGGCAGCAAGTTCACCGCCTACCAGCCGACCTATTTCCTCGTGCGCCACGGCGTCTTCCTCGTGGTCGGCCTGATCGCCGGCATCGTCGCCTTCCAGATTCCGCTGCGCTTCTGGCAGCAGGCGGCTCCCTGGGCCTTCATCGCCGGCGTCGTGCTGCTGCTGGTCGTGCTGATCCCGCACCTCGGCCGCGCGGTCAACGGCGCGCAGCGCTGGGTGCCGCTGGGCCCGATCAACCTGCAGCCGTCCGAGCTGATGAAGCTCTTCGCCGTGCTCTACGCCGCCGACTACACGACGCGCAAGCTCGGCGACATGGACAGCTTCCGCCGCGGTTTCCTGCCGATGGCGGCGGTGATCATCTCGGTCGGCTTCCTGCTGCTGCGCGAGCCCGACTTCGGCGCCTTCGTCGTCGTCGCGGCGATCGCCTTCGGCATCGTCTTCCTCGGCGGCATCAACGCGCGCATCTTCGCCCTGCTGGCGGTCGTCGCGCTGGTCGGCTTCGTGCTGCTGATCTGGCTGTCGCCCTACCGGCGCGAGCGCATCCTCGGCTTCATGGACCCGTGGAACGACGCCTACGGCAAGGGCTACCAGCTGTCGCACGCGCTGATCGCCTTCGGCCGCGGCGAATGGTTCGGCGTCGGCCTCGGCGCCTCGGTCGAGAAGCTGTTCTACCTTCCGGAAGCGCACACCGACTTCCTGCTCGCCGTGATCGCCGAGGAGCTCGGCTTCGCCGGCGTGCTGTTCGTCGTCGCCATGTTCGCCATCCTGGTCCAGCGCGCCTTCGCCATCGGCCGCCAGGCGGTGACGCTCAACCGGCTCTACGGCGGTCTCGTCGCGCAGGGCATCGGCATTTGGCTCGGCGTGCAGTCCTTCATCAACATGGGCGTGAACATGGGCCTGCTGCCGACCAAGGGCCTGACGCTGCCGCTGATGAGCTTCGGCGGCTCGGGCATCGTCGCGAATTGCGTCGCGCTGGCGCTGCTGTTGCGGGTCGATTGGGAGAATCGAGCCTTGATGCGAGGAGAGCAGGTGTGAGCGGCAAGACGCTCCTCGTCATGGCCGGCGGCACGGGCGGGCACATCATGCCCGGCCTCGCGGTGGCCGATTACTTCAAGGCGAACGGCTGGCGCGTCGTCTGGATGGGCAACCCCGACGGCATGGAGGCGCGGCTGGTGCCGAACCGCGGTTACGAGATGGCGTGGGTGCGCTTCACGGCATTGCGCGGCAAGGGGCTGGTCCGCAAGCTGCTGCTGCCGTTCAATCTGCTGCGCGGCTTCCGGCAGTCGCTGCGCGAGATCGGGCGCATCCAGCCGGACGTCGTGCTCGGCATGGGCGGCTTCATCACCTTCCCCGGCGGCATGATGGCCGTCTGGAAGAACGTGCCGCTGGCGCTGCATGAGCAGAATTCGGTCGCAGGCCTGGCGAACAAGGTGCTGGCCGGCGTCGCCGACCTCGTGCTGACCGGCTTTCCCGCAGTGATGAAGAAGGGCGACTGGGTCGGCAATCCCGTGCGCGAGGACATCGCGCGCCTGCCGTCGCCGGCGGAACGCTATCGCGGCCGGCAGGGTCCCCTGCGACTGCTCGTCGTCGGCGGCAGCCTGGGCGCGCAGGCGCTCAACGAGGCGCTGCCGCAAGCGCTGGCGCTGATCCCGCTGGACCAGCGGCCGGAGGTCGTGCACCAGTCGGGCGAGAAGCACCTCGCCAAGCTGCAGGCCGGCTATGCGGCGGCGGGCGTCAAGGCCAACTGCGTGGCCTTCATCGCCGACATGGCGGGCGCCTACGAATGGGCCGACCTGGTGATCTGCCGCGCGGGCGCGCTGACCGTCGCCGAGCTTGCGGCGGCGGGCGTGGCGAGCATCCTGGTGCCTTTCCCGCACGCCGTCGACGACCATCAGACCGGCAACGCGCGCTTTCTCGCCAACGCCGGCGCCGCCATCCTGCTGCCGCAAGCCGAGTCGTCGCCGCAGCGCCTGGCATTGATCGCCGGGATGAGCCGCGAGCAGTTGCTGCAGATGGCCGAAAAGGCGCGCGCGCTGGCCAAGCCCGACGCCACCGCCGCCGTCGCGCGGTCGTGCATGGCCTTGGCGAAGAAGAAATAGGGAGTTCGCAATGAAGCACAAAGTCAAACGCATCCACTTCGTCGGCATCGGTGGTTCGGGCATGAGCGGCATCGCCGAGGTGCTGGCCAACCAGGGCTTCGAGATCAGCGGTTCGGACCTCGCCGAGAGCGCGACGACCAAGCGCCTGGCGGCGCTAGGCATCCGCATCTGCATCGGCCACGCGGCCGAGCATGTGGCGACGGCCGACGCGGTGGTCGTCTCCACGGCGGTGCGCGAGGACAATCCCGAGGTCGTCGCGGCGCGCGAGCGCCGCGTGCCCGTGGTTCCGCGCGCCCAGATGCTGGCGGAGCTGATGCGCCTCAAGCAGGGCATCGCCATCGCCGGCACGCACGGCAAGACGACGACGACCAGTCTCGTCGCCAGCTGCCTCGCCGAAGGCAAGATCGACCCGACCTTCGTCATCGGCGGGCGCCTGAATTCCGCCGGGGCCAACGCGCGGCTCGGCAGCGGAGAGTTTCTCGTGGCGGAGGCCGACGAGTCGGACGCCTCCTTCCTGTTTCTCTCGCCGGTGATTTCGGTGGTCACGAACATCGACGCCGACCACATGGAAACCTACGGGCATGATTTCAGCCGGCTCAAGCAGGCCTTCCTCGACTTCCTGCACCGGCTGCCGTTCTACGGCGTCGCCGTGCTCTGCCTCGACGACCC
Organism: Rhodocyclaceae bacterium; assembly: GCA_027310465.1. GTDB lineage: Bacteria > Pseudomonadota > Gammaproteobacteria > Burkholderiales > Rhodocyclaceae > Nitricoxidireducens. The sequence goes on along the minus strand of DAIDAU010000165.1, from coordinate 7,538 downwards.
CAACGTGCGCGACATCCTGCCGCGCGTGGCGAAGCAGGCCGTGACCTACGGCTTGGACGAGCAGGCCAACGTGCGCGCCGAGAACATCGTCGCGGACGCCGGCCAGATGCGTTTCGACGTCGTCCGGCCCAGCGACGCAAATGAGGGCACCGCCTCGCGCCTGGCGGTGACGCTCAACCTGCCGGGCATGCACAACGTGCTGAACGCGCTGGCCGCGATCGCCGTCGCGACCGAGGTCGGCGTGCCCGATGCCGCGATCGTCAAGGCGCTGGCCGAGTTCAAGGGCGTCGGGCGGCGCTTCCAGCGCTACGGCGAGGTGGCGATCCCCGGCGGCGGACAGTTCACGCTGATCGACGACTACGGCCATCATCCGGTCGAGATGGCGGCGACGCTGGCCGCGGCGCGCGGCGCTTTTCCCGGCCGGCGCATCGTGCTGGCCTTCCAGCCGCATCGCTACGCGAGCACGCGCGACTGCTTCGAGGATTTCGTCAAGGTGCTCTCGGACGTCGACGCGCTGCTGCTCGGCGAGGTCTATGCGGCCGGCGAAGCGCCGATCGTCGCTGCCGACGGCCGCACGCTGGCGCGCGCGATCCGTCTAAAGGGACAGGTGGAGCCGATCTTCGTCGAGGACATCGCGTTCATGCCGCAGGCGATCCTGGCGGCGGCCAAGGACGGCGACGTGGTGATGACGATGGGCGCGGGGTCGATCGGCGGCGTTCCGGGAAAGCTGGTCAATGGCTGAAGCGCTGCGCGGAGAACTGAAGCAGAACGAGCCCATGGCGAGGCGCGTTTCGTGGCGCGCGGGCGGAACCGTTTCGCGCGCCTACTTCCCGGCCGATCTCGACGATCTCGCCGCGTTCTTCGAAGGGACACGCTTCGACGAGCCGCTGCTGGTCGTCGGCCTCGGCAGCAACCTGCTGGTGCGCGACGGCGGCTTCGACGGCACGATGGTGTTCACGCAGGGCGCGCTCGACGGGCTGCGGCTCGAAGCCGACGGCAGCATCTACTGCGAGGCGGGCGTCGGCAGCCCGAAGCTGGCGCGCTTCGCTCTCAACGCCGGCCTCGTCGGCGGCGAGTTCCTTGGGGGCATACCGGGCACCGTCGGTGGCGCCTTGGCCATGAACGCCGGCTGCCACGGCGGGGAGATCTGGAACTTCGTCGAGCGCGTGCTGATGCTCAACCGGCGCGGCGAGCGCATCGTGCGCACGCGCGAGGATTTCGAGATCGGCTACCGCCACGTCGGACTCAGGAAGGAGACCGACGAGATATTCGCGGCGGCGTGGCTGCGCTTCGCGCCCGGCGACGCCGAAGCGGCGCGCGAGCGCATGCGCGAGCTGCTCGCCAAGCGCGCGGCGACGCAGCCGCTGCAGCTGCCGAATGCCGGCTCGGTGTTCCGCAATCCGCCCGGCGATCATGCCGCGCGATTGATCGAAGCGGCCGGTCTGAAGGGAGCCACGGAGGGCGGCGCGCGGGTTTCCGAAAAGCATGCGAATTTTGTCGTTAATCCGGACGGTAAGGCGACGGCCGCTGAGATAGAAACGCTTATTGGCCGCGTTCAGTCGACCGTTTTCGAGAAGTTCGGCGTTCACCTAAAACGCGAGGTGCGTATCGTTGGAGTAAGGCCTTGATGGGCAAGGATTTGGGCAAGACGGCAGTGATGTTCGGCGGCGATTCCGCCGAGCGGGCGGTGTCGCTGAAGAGCGGCGCGGCCGTGCTCGCCGCTTTGCAGCGCGCCGGCGTGGATGCGCACGCCTTCGATCCGGCGCAGCGTCCGCTCGCCGACCTGCGCAGCGAAGGTTTCGCACGCGCCTTCATCGCCCTGCATGGCCGCGGCGGCGAGGACGGCACGTTGCAGGGCGCGCTCGACCTGATGAAGATTCCCTACACCGGCAGCGGCGTGCTCGCCTCGGCGCTGGCGATGGACAAGTGGCGCTCGAAGCTGGTGTGGCAGGCGGCGGGCCTGCCGGTTCCCGAATACGAGCTGCTCGACGCGAACAGCGACTTTGCCGCGGTCGAAGCCCGGCTCGGCCTGCCGCTGTTCGTCAAGCCGGCGAACGAAGGCTCGAGCATCGGCGTGACCAAGGTCAAGGCCGCCGGCGGCCTGCGCGCCGCCTACGACGAAGCGGTCAAGCACGACAAGCTGGTGATCGCCGAGCGTTTCATGTCCGGCGGCGAATATACGGTGGGCATCATCGGCGACCGCGCACTTCCGGCGATCCGCATCGTGCCGGCCGGCGAGTTCTACGACTACGACGCCAAGTATCTGCGCGACGACACCGAGTACCGGATTCCCTCCGGGCTTTCCGCCGACGCCGAAGCCGCGATGCAGAAGCTCGCGCAGAGCGCTTTCGCCGTGCTCGGCTGCCGCGGCTGGGCGCGCATCGACGTCATGCTGGACGCGTCCGGCAGGCAATACGTGCTCGAGGCGAACACGGCGCCGGGCATGACCGATCATTCGCTGGTGCCGATGGCGGCGCGCGCCGCGGGCGTCTCGTTCGAGCAGCTGGTGGTCGACGTTCTGGGGATGGCGCGCTTTGGCTAAGGCGAAGAACATCCGCAAGGCGCCGGTCGACGAGCCCGGCGGCTTCTGGGACAAGCCCGTGCTGATGGACCTCGTTTCGGACCTGCTGATCGTCCTGGCCGCGATCTCGCTGGCCTGGGCGGCCACCGCGGCGATGCAGCGCCTGCCGATCTTCCCGCTGCGCCAGCTGATCGTCGCCACGCCGCTCGAGCAGGTGACGCGCGGACAGATCGAGCAGACGGCGCGCACCGCGCTGGCCGGCAACTTCTTCACGGTGAACCTCGATGCGGTGAGGACGGCATTCGAGCAGCTGCCGTGGGTCAGGAAGGCCTCGGTGCGCCGGCGCTGGCCCGATGCCCTCGAGCTGTCGCTCGAAGAGCAAGTGGCGGCGGCGCGCTGGCAGCGCGCCAGCGGCGAGGCCGCGCTGGTCAATACCCACGGCGAAGTGTTCGCCGGCGCGGCGACCAACGAGCAGGAACTGCCCGCCTTCGCCGGGCCCGAGGGCTCGTCCGCGAACGTCCTCGAACACTACCTCGCGTTCCGGCAGGCGCTCGCGCCGCTCGCCCGGCAGCCGCTGGCGGTGATGCTGTCGGCGCGCCAGGCGTGGGAGGTCAAGCTCGACGACGGCGTCGTCGTCGAACTGGGGCGCGACCAGAACAACCAGTCGGTGAGCGATCGCATGGCGCGCTTCGCCGCCTATTACCCGGCCGCCCGGCAGAAGCTGGGCAACGTCGCGGGCGTCGTGGATATGCGCTATCCGAACGGCTTCGCCCTGCGGCCGGTGCGCAAGAGCTGAACATGAGCAAGGAAGTCAAACGCGATCTGATCGTCGGCCTCGATATCGGCACCTCCAAGATCGTCGCCGTCGTCGCCGAACTCGACGACGAAGGCCGGCTGGTGATCCTCGGGCTGGGCAGCCAGGAGTCGAGCGGGCTCAAGAAAGGCGTCGTCATCAACATCGAGGCGACGGTGAACGCCATCTCGCGCGCCGTGCAGGAAGTCGAGCTGATGGCCGGCTGCAAGGTCAAGGAAGTCTATACCGGCATCGCCGGCGCGCACATCAAGAGCAAGGACTCCAACGGCATGGCGGTGGTGCGCGAGAAGGAGGTCTCGCAGTACGACATCGAGCGCGCCATCGAGGCCGCCAACGCCACGCCCATTTCCGCCGACGACCAGATCCTGCACACGCTGGTGCAGGAGTTCATCGTCGACGGCCAGGACGGCGTCAAGGAGCCGATCGGCATGGACGCGCGGCGCCTCGAGGTCAAGGTGCACCTCGTCACCGGCGCGGTGACCGCCGTGCAGAACATCGTCAAGTGCGTGCATCGCTGCGGCCTCGAGGTCGTCGACCTGGTGCTGCAGCCGCTGGCCTCGGGCTATTCCGTGCTGACCGACGACGAGAAGGACGTCGGCGTCTGCCTGGTCGATATCGGCGGCGGCACGACGGACATCGCCGTGTTCACGCAGGGCGCCATCCGCCATACGGCGGTGATCCCGATCGCCGGCGACCAATTGACCTCCGACATCGGCATCGCCTTGCGCACTTCGACGCAGGATGCCGAGGAGATCAAGATCCGCTACGGCGTGGCGCTCCAGCAGCTGGCCGATCCCGAGGAGATGATCGAGGTGCCGGGGGTCGGCGACCGCCCGGTGACGCAGCTCTCGCGCCAGACGCTGGCCGGCTTCGTCCAGCCGCGCGCCGAGGAAATCTTCCAGAAGGTGCAGGAGGAACTGGTGCGCAGCGGCTACGAGCGCCTGCTGCGCGCCGGGATCGTGCTCACCGGCGGCTCGGCGTCGATGCCCGGCATGTGCCAGCTCGGCGAGGAGATCTTCCACAACACGGTGAAGCTCGGCATGCCGCATTACGACGGCAATCTGCGCGACTTCGTGCGCAACCCGCGCTATTCGACGGCGATGGGCCTGCTGCTCGAAGGCGCGGCGCAGAAGCAGCGCGGCATGAAGGTGCCGGCGCCGACGACGTTCAGGCAGGTGCTGGGGCGCATGCGCGCCTGGTTCGGCAAGAATTTTTAAGGTTTAGGCGGCAGTTCTTTGAAGGAGGCGAGCATGTTCGAAATCGTAGATAAGGACCCGAATCCGACGATCATCAAGGTCGTCGGCGTCGGCGGGGCCGGCGGCAATGCCGTCGAGCACATGATCCGGGAAGGGGTGCAGGGGGTCGAGTTCATCTGCGCCAACACCGACGCGCAGTCGCTGCGCCTGTCGAGCGCCGGCGTGAAGATCCAGTTCGGCCCGGGCCTGGGCGCCGGCGGCAAGCCCGAGAAGGCCCGCGAGCTGGCGATCGCCGAGCGCGAGGCCGTCGCCGAAGCGCTCGACGGCGCGCACATGGTGTTCATCACCGCCGGCATGGGCGGCGGCACGGGCACCGGCGCCGCGCCGATCGTCGCCGAAGTCGCGCGCGAGCTCGGCGTGCTGACGGTCGCCGTGGTGACCAAGCCGTTCGAGTTCGAAGGCAAGCGCATGCGGCTGGCCGAGGAGGGCCTGCTCGAGCTCGGGCAGCACGTCGATTCGCTGATCGTGATCCTCAACGAAAAGCTGATGGAGGTGCTCGGCGACGACGTGACCATGACCGACGCCTTCCGCTCGGCCGACAACGTGCTGAAGAACGCCGTCGGCGGCATCGCCGAGATCATCAACGTGCCAGGCCTGGTCAACGTCGACTTCGAGGACGTGCGCACCGTGATGGGCGAGATGGGCAAGGCGATGATGGGCTCCGCGACCGCCAGCGGCGTCGATCGCGCCCGCATGGCCGCCGAGGCCGCGGTCGCCAGCCCGCTGCTCGAGGGCATCGAGCTTTCCGGCGCGCGCGGCGTGCTGGTCAACGTCACCGCCAGCCGCCAGCTCGGCATGAAGGAGGTCAAGGAGGTGATGGCGACGATCCGCAACTACGCCTCGCCCGAAGCCACGATCATCTTCGGCACCGTGTTCGACGAAGGCATGGAAGACCAGCTGCGCGTCACCGTGGTCGCGACTGGCCTCGGCAGCGCGGCCGCCCGCGGCCGCAAGCCCAACCTCAAGCCCGAACTGGTGCACGTCGCGGCGGAAGGCCAGGGCCTGCGCACCGGCACCGACAACCAGCCGATGTTCGGCGAAGCCGCGCCGGCCGCCGGCGCCGGATCGCTCGATTTCGGCGGCGTCTTCAGCTCGGGCCGCGGCGCGCGCAACCAGGCGGTGGCCGCCATGGAAGCGAGCGGCGTCGACAAGTACGACATCCCCGCCTTCCTGCGCAAGCAGGCCGACTGAGCGGCTTTCCGCGAGGGCGCTCCGGGAGAACTCGCCTCCTCCCGGGGCATCCTTGTCGGGCCTTCCCGTCAGGTCCTATGACCGGGGTATTGGCGTAGAATCGCCGCGTTGCAGCAAACCGATTTCCCTCCCTCCAGCATGCTCCGCCAACGCACCCTGAAGTCCATCATCCGCGCCACCGGCGTCGGCCTGCATTCCGGCGTCAAGGTCAAGCTGGCGCTGCGCCCCGCGCAGCCGGACACGGGCATCGTCTTCCGCCGCATCGATCTCGATCCTCCGGTCGATCTCAAGGCCGATCCGTTCAACGTCGGCGATACGCGCATGGCGTCGTGCCTGGAGCGCGACGGCGTCAAACTGGGCACGGTCGAGCACCTGATGTCGGCGCTGGCCGGACTGGGCATCGACAACGTCTATATCGACGTCGATGCCGCCGAGATTCCGATCATGGACGGTTCCGCCGCGCCGTTCGTGTTCCTGCTCCAGTCCGCGGGGATCGAGGAGCAGGACGCGGCGAAGAAATTCCTGCGCGTCAAACGGCCGGTCGAAGTCCGCGACGGCGACAAGTGGGCGCGCCTCGAGCCCTACGACGGCTTCAAGCTCAAGTTCTCCATCCTGTTCAACCATCCGGCGGTCGACCAGTCGGGGACCAGCGTCGAGGTGGACTTCGAGGACCAGTCCTACATCCGCGACATCTCGCGGGCGCGGACCTTCGGCTTCACCCAGGATGTCGAGGCGCTGCGCGAGCAGGGGCTCGCGCTCGGCGGCAGCCTGGACAACGCGATCGTGATGGACGAGTATCGCGTGCTCAACGCCGAGGGCCTGCGGCTGCCCGACGAATTCGTCCGGCACAAGGTGCTGGACGCGGTCGGCGATCTCTATCTGGCCGGCCACCCGCTGCTGGCCGCCTTCACCGCCCACAAATCGGGCCACGCCATGAACAACAGGCTGCTGCGGGCGCTGCTGGCCGACGCCTCGGCCTGGGAGTGGGTGAGCTACGAGCGCGCCGAAGACGCGCCGGCCCGCATCGCGCAGCTCTATCCGGAACCGCAGTTCGCCTGACGGCCCGCCATGCTGCTGCTGCGCATCGTCGGCGCGCTGGTGGTGATCGGCATCGGGTCGGGCATCGTCGCCTATCTGTTCACCGGCGACCGGCGCTTCCTCGGGTTGTCGTGGCGGCTGACGAAATACGCGCTGATTGTCGCTTTCGTCGTTCTGGCCTTGATGTTCCTGGAGCGCGTGATCGCGCTTTAGGTATGCCTAAGGAAATGCCTCAGCGCCCTTACTAAAGGCGAGTTTTCCGGCAGGCTATCGGCCAGCGAGGTAAGTCCATGCTTCGCGTGATCGCCAAGCGCCTCAGTAGTTTCCGTCTGCCGATTGGCCGTGCTGCCGTCCCGGGGTTGCACCTTGATGTCGATTCCGGTAACCTCTGGCGCCGAGTCGGCAAAGGCTTTGCCCAGGGTGGGGACAATCTGGCGCAGTTTCGCCGCGATCGCCCCGCTCTCGGCATAGACAACAAGCCTGCCCAACTTGAAATTGGCCACGCGTGCCCCACGCACCAGCGGACGCGGAACGGCCGATTCGAAGATGCGCTGCAGACGCAGCAGGCGTGCAGCGTGATCGGTAAGGCGGCCAAGTCCGCCATCGGCCTTGAGGCATTCGTCGAGGCTGCGCGATCGCATCGCTGGAGTCGGGAGGGAAAGAAGCGTGCATATTATTCTTGTCTCGGATCGCTTGGCAACGGCGAAGACCGTCACCC
>DAIDAU010000159.1 GCA_027310465.1 Rhodocyclaceae bacterium | reverse complement strand
GTAGTAAATCTCGTTATTGAAAATGCCTTCTGCCTCGGCATACGCTGCATAGCAGCGAACCTTTCGTTTGATCATCGAACTTGTCCTCCGGCAATGGCGCCGTCGCGTATTAAGAGGTTCGCCGAACCGGGCTGCCTTAGCGGTAAAGGGTGGTGACTGGTTGCAGTATCCAGACCGGGGATCGATTTTCGCCGCAGCGATGGGCCGTAGGCGTACAGATCATGTCCGCGGCCACCGGCGGCGACCGTCGAGGAGGTGTTGCCGAAACTGCCGCCGATGTTGGCGGTGAGGTTGCGCCGGCGTTGAGCTTGGCGTTGCCGGTGGTCTACATTCGTGACAAGGGATGTTTCGATAGAAGTCCGCTTCAGACATTCGCTCGTCGAAACTCGGTCCAATGGATGCCGCCGCCTGGATGAGTGTAGCCTTCGACAATGATGTACATATGGTTCTGGATGGTTCTAACTCGATAGACCGCATCTTCTGTTAGCTTCTCCGCTGCAGCCGACATGACATCGAGGTCACGCCCCTTGCGACTCGGCTTGTAGACCACCAAGTCGCCTTCTCTAAACGGACATCGTTCTGTGCTTTGGATCATGGAAGCAATCTCGGAAACGAAACGGAACCGCTCGGCGTACCAGACGGAAACTGAAACTCTGGAAGACCTCACAGTTGACCAAATTGTCGGCTAGCGACGTAAGCGCCAATTTGTCCCCGCATTTAGCTCAAACTCTTAACCCATGTCTCATAAGCGGCCCGTTGCTCTGTAATGCTGCAAACTTGTTCAATCCTTGCTGCACCAAAAATGTCAACCAGATCCTCCCGCTTCGCCTGCTTTCCGGCTTGAAGCAAATAGATCTTTCGGCCGCCACCCATCTGCAAGGCCATCCGCGATGGATAAGCGTCTCTACGAGCGCCATTGCATAGAATGAGATAAGCGTTCTGCTCCAGTACGCGGCGATAAGCCAACAATGTAAAAAATAAATTATTGTCAGAGAACGACAGCTCGCCAAAGCGGGCGCTTCGGAACGTAGCCGTAACAGGCGACCCCTGCGTGAACTCAATATTGCAGGGCTCGCGCTCCCCGGACAAGGACGCAATTTCCACACACACATGACTGCTTGTCATGGCCTAAGCCCAACAAATGTCGGGTTTTTGATGAATGGCCCAACAAAGGCACCGTTGGGTCCGACCTGCCGAGCCCCCATGACGTCCAGCGGACTAACACCGCCTGGAACTGCAATCTCGAACTCGTGAGGGAATGGGCTCTTGGCACCAAGTATCGCATTCACATCAAGCCCTTGGGCTTGCCCACGCAGCGTATAGACGTACCCGCCACTTTGCATACTTGCAAAATCACGAGCTACGTTTGGGGATTTCGAGGTAGACACGAAAACACTTGGCTCGTTCTGAAGGGCGTAATTGTATAGGTTGGTATTCGTCCCGCGAGACTGGAAGCCTTCGTTGAAGACCACGTCCGGCGAACGTGCGTCGCCCCGAAAAACGAACCCCGATTTCGGGGCAGAACTTGCCGCTGTGTCAACGGCACCCACGCCATTTGCTGCCGCTGACCTAGCAACTCCAACTGCGGCCTTCACCAACCCCGCCGCCGCTAGTAGGTCCAACTCTGGCGTTGTCACGGCCACGCCTTCCGACGGTGTCTGGAACGCGTTGAGCAACGCAGCGTTGCGTTGTCCAGTACCACTTGCAATGCCTGAGTTGACCCACGCTGCCTTGCCCGCTTGGGCATTGTTCGCCGCACCGACACTGCCGAATTGCTGCGTCAAGGTCGCGGTGTCATAGGACCCGGTACCGAAGAGTCTTGGATCGTTGTACTGCGCCGGCGTCGCCTCGAACGATTTCAAGACGCCGCCATCAGCAACGATCGGCTGCGCGTTCAGTCCATTGATCGTTGCGCCCGACATCTGGTCGACGATCTGCCGCGCGGTTTGGGCATCCGTCAGGTATTGTCCGGACCCTCCGATGTAACCCGGTGCATCGGTCTTCGCGACCTGATCCAGATAGTTCTGTCGCGCCGCCGCCGCCTTCGCGTCGACTTTCGCCGTGGCCTCCGATTCGAGTTGATCGAACCAGTAGGTTTCACGTGCTTGCCTTTGCTCGGGACTCAGGGTGCCATCGGCGGCTTCCTTGTCCGCCATCTGCTTCGCGGCCGCGCGCAAGGCGTTTTGTTCGTTGGGATGCAGCAGTCGGTTGTTGATGGCGGAGTTTTGGGCTGATTGCCCCGCCGCAATCGCGTCATGGCCCAAGCTATTAGAGACGATGCCCCCTGCCAAGCTAGCTGCTGCTGCATAAAGCGCCTTGCCGCCGTTGCTCGATATGGCGCTGTCTGAAACGAGGTTGCCGAGGAC
>DAIDAU010000143.1 GCA_027310465.1 Rhodocyclaceae bacterium | reverse complement strand
TCGTTCTCGACGCGCTCGGCGGCGTCGCGCAGGGCGCGCGCCATGTCGTGATTCAGGGCATTGAGCGCCTGCGGACGATTGAGCGTGAGCGTCGCGACGCCGTCGGCGGCGTCGAGCCGGACGGCCTCGCTCATGCGCCGGCGAGCCGGGCGAACGCGGCGACGACTTCCGGCGGCGCCTGCACCAGCTCGATCAGCACGCCTTCGCCGGCGATCGGGAATTCGTCGTTGGCCTTCGGGTGGAGGAAGCAGATGTCGAAGCCCGCGGCGCCCTTGCGGATGCCGCCGGGAGCGAAGCGCACGCCCCGCGCCGCCAGCCATTCGACGGCCTTGGGCAGGTCGTCGATCCACAGGCCGACGTGGTTGAGCGGCGTCGCATGCACCGCGGGCTTCTTCTCGGCATCGAGCGGCTGCATCAGGTCGACCTCGACCTTGAACGGCCCCTGGCCCATCGCCGCGATGTCCTCGTCGACGTTCTCGCGCTCGGAGACGAAGTTGCCGGTGATCTCGAGTCCCAGCATGTCGATCCACAGGCGGCGCAAACGCATCTTGTCGGGGCCGCCGATGGCGATCTGCTGGATGCCCAGCACCTTGAACGGTCTAGTCATTTTTGTGTATTCCCTCTGGTGAGCAAAACGATCCCGACGGCGATCATCGGCAGGCTCAGCCACTGTCCCATGCTCATGGCGTAGGAGAAGCCGAAGATGCCGGTATCGGGCTCGCGGAAATACTCCGCGAGGAAACGGAGGACGCCGTAGCCGATCAGGAACACGCCCGACACGGCTGCGCGCCGGCGCTGTTTGGACGAATACCACCACAGCACGATGAACAGCAGCAGCCCCTCGCCGGCCGCTTCGTAGAGCGGCGACGGATGGCGCGGCAGGCCGCCGTCGTTGGCCTGCGGGAACACCATCGCCCACGGCAGCGAGGCGTCGGCGACGCGGCCCCACAGCTCGCCGTTGATGAAGTTGCCGATGCGTCCCGCCATCAGCCCGAGCGGCACCAGCGGCGCGACGAAGTCGCTGACCTCGAAGAAACTCTTGCCGTGCTTGCGGCCCCACAGCCACAGCGCGACGAAGACGCCGAGCATGCCGCCATGGAAGCTCATGCCGCCTTTCCAGACCGCGACGATCTCGAGCGGGTGCGAGAAGTAGTAGCCGGGCTCGTAGAAGATCACCTGGCCGAGCCGCCCGCCGACGATGACGCCGAACACGCCCCAGGTCAGCAGGTCGTCGACCGCCTCCGGGGTGAAGCCGTGCCAGGGCTGCGACTTCGCGCGCTGCTTGCCGAGGACCAGGAAGGCGACGAAGCCGATGAGGTACATGATGCCGTACCAGCGCACGGCGAGCGGGCCGAGATGGAAGGCGACGGGATCGAACTGGGGATGGATCAGCATGGGCGCTTATTCTAGCCGCTGGGCGCAGGGCGATCCGCCATTCGGCGCGGCGCCCGTTGTGCCGGGTTCTTCAAGCGCGCAAACGGCAATGCGATAACGGCAGTCCCCAACGAAGATCGGTGACCGCGCCATGAGCCGCTTGCGACCCTGGTCGATGGAAATCCTGGCTGTTCTCGCCCTGTCGGCCGGTGCCGGCGTCGCGGCGGCCGAAACCACGATGACGCAATGCCAGACGCGCGTCGACGCGGCGATGGAGCGGCTGCAGCCGGCGGCGGCCGCGCTGACCGCCGCGCGCAGCGGAAGCCTGCCGAACATCAGCGTGCGCGTGGTGCGCGAGCTGCGCGAAATGCGCCGCCAGGAGCGCACCCAGGCCGGCGACGCGCTGCTCGGCGCCTACGACGACGGCCGGCAGGCGATATCGATCGCGCTGGCCGCCTGCGAGCTCGAGCAGGAGACCAGCGTGCTGGCGCACGAGCTCGGCCACGCCGTGGATTTCGCCACTACGGCGCGCCGCTATGCCGGCAGCGACGCGGTGCTGATGCCGGCGGGCGAAGCGCCGCTGTCGAAGGAGGAGGCGGCCGACGAATACGGGCGCCGCATCCTCTACGGCACCCGGCAGTGAAGGCGTTTAGAAAGGTATGTAAGTCTTCTTCGGCGTGTAGTGCATGTAGCCGATGCTCGCGCCGGCGCGCAGGCCGACGCCGAGGCGGATCGGCGCGAGGATCACGTTGCCGCGCTGCTGGTAGTTGATGCCGGCGCCGCCGACGTAGTAGAAGCTGCCGTCGACCGCGGGAAAGCGCTGGAAGATCTGGTTCGGCGACGAGAGGTGGTAGACCAGCG
>DAIDAU010000135.1 GCA_027310465.1 Rhodocyclaceae bacterium | reverse complement strand
GCCTTAATCCGCTCGCCAACACGGCGATGCTGCTGCTGTTCGTGCTGCCCGGCGGCCTGCTGCTCGTCACCGGCTTCGCCATGTATGCCGAGGTGACGGGCCACGACAGCTGGCAGTACGCGCTGTTCGGCTGGGTGACGCTGCTGTGGGGCAACACCCTCGACCTCCACATCCTGCATCGCATGGCGATGTGGATGCTGCTGTGGTTCGTCTGCGCCCACGTCTACGTCACCGTGAAGGACGACATCACGGGGCGCCAGACGATGACCAGTTCGATTATCTCGGGCGAGCGGCTCTACCGCAAATGACCGAGATCCTGGTGCTCGGCATCGGCAACCGCCTGTGGTCGGACGAAGGGGTCGGGCCGGCGATCGTCGACCGGCTGTCGCGCGAGCCGGGATGGGGCGACGTCGAACTGCTCGACGGCGGCACGCAGGGCCTCTACCTGCTGCCGCTGCTGCAGACCGCGCGGCGCGTCCTGGTCTTCGACGCCGTCGACTTCGGCGAGCCGCCGGGCGCGGTGCGCGTGCTGCGCGACGGCGAGATACCCAGCCACTTCGGCCACCGGCCGCTGTCGCTGCACCAGACCGCCTTCACCGACGTGCTGGCCGCCGCCGAGTTCACCGGCCAGGCGCCGGCGCGCGTCACGCTCGTCGGCATCCAGTACGAGCGCATCGACGGCTGGTGCGAACCCATGTCGGAGATCGTGCTGGCCGCGATCCCGCAAGCCATCGCGCTCGGCGCGCAGGAGATCGCCTCATGGAAATCACCCGGGACCTGAACTTCTTCGGCCGCCTTTGCGCCGCGCTCTTCAGCGCCGTCGACAACGTGCGCATCTCGCGCCTCGGCTACGTCATCACCGGCATGATCGTGCTGCTGGTGGTCGGCGCCGTCTTCGCCACCGCGGTGACCTTCCATTCGGTCTACAAGATCGACGAGGTGTGGCGCGGCTTCGACACCGGGCTGGGACGGCGCCTCGACCTGCTCGGCAATCTCGAGTACTTCATGGGCCGCGCCGGCCTGACTTCGCGCGCCGCCGTCGGCCAGGACGGCGGCGCGGCCGCCGTGCGGGACGACCTGACGCAGTTGCGCGAGGTGTTTCCCGCCTACCGCATGGCGCGTCCGACGCCCGAGGAAAGCGAAGCGCTCGAGCGCATCGGGGGCCTCGTCGCGCGCTACGAGGCCGGCGCGCCGGTGGCGGCCGAGGACGGCACCCGGGCGCTCGACCGCCTGCGCGAGATCACGCGGCGCCAACGCCTGGCCGGCGCGGACCAGGTCGACGACGCGATCTGGACGCTGTCGGCGGTGATCGCGGCGCTGATGATCACCATCGGCGCCTTCCTGCTGCTGCTGGGGCTGTTCTTCTACTGGTTCCTGCGCTTCCGGCTGTCGGTGCCGCTCGACCGCATGCGCACGGTGATGAAGGGGCTCGCCTCGGGCGACATCCGCATCGAGGTGCAGTACCTCGACAAGCGCGACGAAGTCGGCGACATGGCGCGCGCGGTGCAGGTCTTCAAGGAGAACGCGCAGGACAAGAACCGCATGGAAGGCCGCAAGGCGGACCTCATCCACGCCGTGCGCGAGAACCTCGAAGGCCTGTCGCGCAACGTGAGCGGCACGATGCGGCGCCAGGCCGCCGCTGCCGTGAAGATGTCCGAGGCGACCGAGCATCTTGCGCTGAGCATCGGCCGCGTCGAGGAGATCGCGCGCTCGGCCCAGGATTCGACGCGCGAAACCTCCGAGGCCGTGGAGACCGGCCGCAAGACGGTGCAGGAAACCATCGAGGCGATGCAGCGCACCGCGGGCAGCATCGTCAACGCCGTCGGCCAGCTGGAGACGCTCAAGCAGCGCAGCGAGGAGATCCAGACCATCGTCGAGACCATCCAGGAAATCTCCGAGCAGACCAACCTGCTGGCCTTGAACGCCGCCATCGAATCGGCGCGGGCCGGCGACGCGGGGCGCGGCTTCGCGGTGGTGGCCGACGAGGTCAAGAAGCTCGCCAACCAGGTGAACAATTCGGCGAGCGGCATCACGGCCATTCTCGGCGCCTTGCAGCAGCAGGTGCTGGTGGTGTCGAAGGACGTCCACGCCGCGGCCGACGAGGCGACGCACAGCGCCGACCGATCGGCGGAGGTCCGGCAATCGCTGGTGGCGATCGAGCAGCGCGCCGAGCACGTGACGCAGGCCGTCGCCGACATCGCCGTCGCGGCGCGCGAACAAAGCGCGTCGGGGGCGGAGATCTCGAAGCAGGTCCAGGCGGTGGCCGCCATGGCGGAGGGCACCCAGAAGGAAGTGGGCACCGTGGTCGACGAGCTGAGCCGGAATCTCAACGCCGCCGTCGAGGCGCTGTAGCGCGGCAGGCGCCGCGCGCCGCGGCAAGGCCGGAACGGCGGCGTGCGTATTCCGAGGCAACGTGACCGCTAATTCCGAAAAGGTGTGACCGCCGATTCCGAGGGCGTGACCGGTGATTCCGAAATAAGTGTGACCGATTTGGCCGGATCGTCGGAACGGCCGGTCACGATGTCGGAATCGGCGGTCACGATGTCGGAACTGGGAAGGCGGGTGTGTGGCAACGACGTTTGACGAAGCCGCTAACCTCCCGAGCTTTTTGCGAGGGATGGGATGGCGGCGGAACGGATTGCCATGCACAGGATCAAGGAGCTGTTGCGGCTCAAGTACGAATGCGCGCTGTCC
>DAIDAU010000097.1 GCA_027310465.1 Rhodocyclaceae bacterium | reverse complement strand
GTAGTAGTTGCCGACGCGCTCGGCGGCGGCCGGCGACAGCACGCGGTAGGTGCCGACGATGCGGCCTTCCTCCTCGTCGCGCACGATCAGGTGTTCGCAGTGGGGATCGTAGAAATCCTCGTCGACGCCGGTTTCGCGCGTCTGCAGGCGCGCGCCAAATTCCTCGGCGAAGACGCGGTAGCGCAGCTTCTGCGCTTCGCGGATTTCGCTGGCGGTGGCGGCGAAGCGCACCGTGTAGCGCTGACCGTGGGCGGATTCGAGAGCCGGTGCGGTCCGGGTTTGCAGCATGCGGGCTTCTCCTGTCGGTTGGGTTGCCTCGGCATTCTCGGCACGGCAGGTTGCATCGGCGTTGCGCGCTCTTTGCAGCCGCGTGAAATCTGCGACCGGCGTTCACGCGGCTGTCACGGCCGTCGGATACACTCCCGCGCCATGGAGAAGCTGCGCGCCGTATTCCGCCTGTTCCGTGCAGGCCTTCATCTGTGCTACGGCGTCGGCGTCGTGACGGCCATATTCCCGCTCGTCCGCACGGACGGCCGGCGCGCCCTGAAGCGGCGCTGGTCGCGCCAGCTGCTGGACATGCTCGGCATCCGCCTCAGCGTGGACGGCGAAGCCGCGGCCTTCGCAGGCCTGGTGGTCGCCAACCATATCTCCTGGATCGACGTCTTCGTCATCAACGCCATGCAGCCGGTGGCCTTCGTCGCCAAGGACGACGTGGCGGCGTGGCCGGTGATCGGCTGGCTGGCGGCGCGCAACGAAACGGTGTTCCTGGCGCGCGGCAGCCGCCGCGCCGCGCACGCGATGGGGCAGCGCGTCGCCGAGATGCTGGCCGCGGGCGCCGCGGTGGCGGTGTTTCCCGAGGGCACGACGACCGAAGGCGACGGCGTGCTGCCGTTCCGCGGGGCCTTGCTGCAGGGCGCCGTCGACGCGGACGCCGCGGTGCAGCCGCTGGCCTTGCGCTACCTGTCGGGAAGCGGGGAACGTTCGCTGGCGGCGGCCTACTGCGGGGATACCTCGCTGGCCGCTTCGCTGTGGAGCATCGTATCGGCGGACGGACTCACGGCGATATGCACGCGCCTCGAGCCGCTGCCGGCCGGCGGACGCGACCGGCGCGTGCTGGCGCTCGAATGCACCGCGCGCGTCGGCGCGGCGCTGCGGTCAGCCGAACAGCACCAGGCCCCAGGTGGCGAAGACGTTCGCCAGCGAGACGAGGACGGCGGCGCTGCCGATGTCCTTGGCGCGCTTGGAGAGGCTGTGGCTCTCGAGTGAGATGCGGTCGACGGCCGCCTCGATGGCCGAGTTGATCAGCTCGACGACGAGCACCAGCAGCACGCTGCCCACCATCAGGGCGTGACCGACGCCGCTGGCCGGCAGGAACAGCGACAGCGGAATCAGCACCAGGGCCAGCCAGGCTTCCTGGCGGAAGGCGTCTTCGTGGCGATAGGCGGCGCGCAAGCCGTCGACCGAATAGAAGAAGGCGTTCCAGACCCGGGTCAGGCCGGTCTTCCCCTTGAATGGACTTTCGTGCGGCGTCATGGCGGCGGTATCGGGTCGGCTGTTCATCGGCGTTATCCTGCCACAAGAGCGCGGTAGAGGTCTGCGAGCTGGCGTGCGCGTTCCGGTCCCGACCACTCGCCGGCGTAGTCGCGGGCTTCCGCAGCGAGGCGGGCGAGGCGCGGCCGGTCCGACAACAGGTCGGCCAGGCCGTCGGCGAAATCGGCGGCGTGCGCGGGCGCGACGACGGCGCCGCGCCGGGGCTCGAGGATGTCGCGCGTGCCCATCTCGGACAGCGCATAGACCGGCAGGCCCGCCGCCATCGCTTCGAGCAGCACGAGACCCTGCGTTTCCGTCCTCGAGGCGAAGGCGAAGACGTCGGCGGCGGCGTAGCAATCGGGAAGCGCGTCGGCGCGGTCGAGATAGCCGACGAAACAGACGTTCGCCTCGACGCCGAGCGCCTGGGCGCTGCGCCGCAGCGCCGGCAGCGCGGGGCCTTCTCCGGCGACGATGAGCAGCGCGTCGGGCAGCCGGCGCCGCAGATGCGCCATCGCCTCGAGCAGGAACTGGATGTTCTTCTCATGCGCGACGCGGCCGACGAACAGCGCGACGGGGCGCTCGGCGGCGATGCCGTGCGCGGCGCGGAAGCGGCGGCCGTCGCCGTGCTGGAACTGCCGGACCGGGATGCCCGTTGCCAGCACGTGCAGCGGCACCGTGACGCCGTAGTCGGTCAAGGTTTCGCGCATGGCATGCGAGGGAACGACCACGGCGTCCAACTGGTTGCATTGGCCGCGCGCGATGCGCCGCGCCGTCGCGCGCAGCCAAGAGCGCGGCAGGGCCGGCAGGTAGTGGTGGAAATATTCCTCGAAGTGCGTGTGGTAGGTGGCGAGCACCGGCGCGCCCATCCGCCGGGCCGCGCGGACGCCGGCGTAGTGGGCGGAGAACGGCGTCTGCACGTGCACGAGATCGAAGTTCTCCGCGGCGAGCCTCCCGGTGGTCTGCAACAGCTTGGACCAGTGCATCAGCCGGTCCTCTGGATCGAAAGGCAGCCGGCGCGACGGCACCCGGTGCGTGTGGGGCGCTTCGTGACGCTCGGGATATTCGGGCGCCACGAGGGTGACCTCGACGTCGCGATCCCGCAGGTCGCGGCGAAAGGTTTCGATCGAGGTGGAGACGCCGTTGATCCGCGGAAAATAGACGTCCGAGATCATCAGCACGCGCAGGCTGTTCTTAGGCATCCGGCCAATGTGCCCTTTCCAGGTTGCGGGCACATGACAACGGTCGCAAGGGCGATTGTTACAGCTGTCACATACGTGTCACATGCCGTTGTTAAGGTTATCCCCATCCAACGCAGGACTACCCACTCACGGAGATAAACCCACGATGAAATCGCTGAAATCCCTGGCCTTGCCGCTCCTGATGGCGGCTGCTGTGTCCCAGGGCGCCGTTGCCGCCGAGATCACCGGCGCCGGCGCTTCCTTCCCCGCCCCGATCTACGCCAAGTGGGCCGACGCCTACCAGAAGGCGACGAGCAACAAGATCAACTACCAGTCGATCGGCTCCGGCGGCGGCATCAAGCAGATCAACGCCAAGACCGTCGATTTCGGCGCCTCCGACATGCCGCTCAAGCCCGAGGATCTCGATAAGGGCGGCCTGCTGCAGTTCCCGACGGTCATCGGCGGCGTCGTTCCCGTGGTCAACCTCGCCGGCGTCAAGCCGGGTCAGCTCAAGCTCACCGGCCCCGTGCTCGCCGACATCTACCTCGGCAAGATCACCAAGTGGAACGACAAGGCCATCGCCGAGCTCAACCCCGGCGTCGCGCTGCCCGACCACGACATCGGCGTGGTGCGCCGCGCCGACGGTTCCGGCACGACCTTCATCTTCAGCAACTACCTGTCCAAGGTCAGCCCCGAGTGGAAGAGCAAGGTCGGCGAGGGCACGGCGGTGCAGTGGCCGGTCGGCCTCGGCGGCAAGGGCAACGAGGGCGTGTCCGCCTTCGTGCAGCGCCTGGCGGGTTCCATCGGCTATGTCGAATATGCCTACGCCAAGCAGAACAAGCTGACCCATGCGGTGATGAAGAACGCCGCGGGCAATTTCGTCTCGCCGAACGACACGACCTTCAAGGCCGCGGCGGCGGGCGCCGATTGGACGAAGTCCGCGTTCTACGAGATCCTGACCGACGAACCGGGCAAGGATTCCTGGCCGATCACCGGCGCTACCTTCATCCTGATGCACAAGGCGCAGGACAAGCCCGCGCAGGCGGCCGAGGTGCTCAAGTTCTTCGACTGGTCGTACAAGAACGGCGCCAAGATGGCCGACGATCTCGACTACGTGCCGCTGCCCGACTCCCTCGTCAAGCTGATCCATGCCTCCTGGGGCCAGATGAAGGACGCTTCCGGCAAGCCCGTCTTCGCCGGCAAGTAAGTCCCCTCCCTCTGCGCCGCCCCGGATGGGGCGGCGCAGGTTTTTTCGTAACCTCCCTCGCGACATTCGATGAATGCAATCTCGAGTTCGATGACCCTGGGCGAGTCCAAGCGCAGCGGCAAGGTCGGCGACGCGCTGTTCTTCAATGCGGCGCGCGCTTCCGCGCTCCTCACGCTGCTGCTGCTGGCGGCGATCATCGCATCCCTGATCTACGGCAGCTGGCCGTCCATCAAGCAGTTCGGTTTCGGTTTCCTGCACTCGGGTGACTGGAATCCGCCGATGGACAAGTTCGGCGCCTTGATCCCGGTGTACGGCACCCTGGCGACCTCCGCGGTGGCGCTGGTGATCGCGGTGCCCGTGAGTTTCGGCATCGCGCTGTTCCTGACCGAGCTGTCGCCGCCGTGGCTGCGCCGCCCGCTGGGCACCGCCATCGAACTGCTGGCGGCGATTCCGTCCATCGTCTACGGCATCTGGGGCCTGCTGTACTTTTCGCCGCTGTTCGCGCAGTACGGACAGCCGGCGCTGGCAGCCACGCTCGGCAAGCTGCCGGTGGTCGGCGCCCTGTTCTCCGGCGCGCCGCTCGGCATCGGCATCCTCGCTGCAGGCATCATCCTCACCATCATGATCATTCCCTTCATCGCCGCGGTGATGCGCGACGTCTTCTCGGTCACGCCGGCGATGCTCAAGGAGTCGGCCTACGGCGTCGGCAGCACCACCTGGGAAGTGGTGTGGAACGTGGTGCTTCCCTACACCAAGGTCGGCGTCATCGGCGGCATCATGCTGGGTCTGGGGCGCGCGCTCGGCGAAACCATGGCCGTGACCTTCCTGATCGGCAACATGAACTTCTTCAACGGCTTCTCGCTGTTCCTGCCCGGCAACAGCATCGCCTCCGCGCTCGCCAACGAGTTCGCCGAGGCCGAGTCCGAGCTCTATACGTCTTCGCTGATCGAGCTGGGCCTGATCCTGTTCGTCATCACGTTCATCGTGCTGAGCCTTTCGAAGATACTGCTCCTGCGTCTGTCGAAGCAGGAGGGCACCAAGACCTGAGGCGGCATCGTGGATCTCAGAACAAAACGCAAGCTGATCAACAAGATCGCGCTGACCCTGTCGATGGTCGCCATGGCCTTCGGCCTGTTCTGGCTGGCGTGGATACTGTTCACCACGCTCGAACTCGGCGTCGCCGGGCTTTCGATCGATCTGTTCACCAAGATGACGCCGCCGCCCGGCGCGGAAGAGCCGGGCG
>DAIDAU010000091.1 GCA_027310465.1 Rhodocyclaceae bacterium | reverse complement strand
CCGCCGGCCTGTCCGGTCCGCGCCGCGCCACGGCCGGCGCCGTGCGCGACTTCGTGCTCGGCGCCCAACTGCTCGACGGCACCGGCCAGTTCCTCAATTTCGGCGGACAGGTGATGAAGAATGTCGCCGGCTACGACGTGTCGCGCCTGCTCGCCGGCAGCATGGGCGTGCTCGGCCTCATCGTCGAGGCCACGCTCAAGGTGGCGCCGCGCCCGGCCGCCGAGGCGACGCTGGTGCTCGAGCTGACGCAGGAGCGGGCGCTGGCGCTCGTGAACGCCTGGGGCAGCCGGCCGCTGCCCGTCTCGGCGACGTGCTGGCACGATGGCCAACTGGCGGTGCGCCTGTCCGGCGCGGCCGCCGGCATCGCGGCGGCGCGGCGCAAGATCGGCGGCGAGGAAATGGCGCGGGCCGATTCGTTCTGGCAGGCGCTGCGGGAGCAGCAGGCCCCGTTCTTCGCCGCGGGCGGCGCGGACCGCGAGCTGTGGCGCCTTTCGCTGCCTTCGACGACGCCGCAATTGCCGCTGCCCGGCGCGCAGCTCGTTGAATGGGGCGGCGCCCTGCGTTGGACCTGGAGCGACGCCGGCGCCGCGGCCGACTTGCGCCGCCAGGCGGCCGGCGCAGGCGGGCACGCCACGCTGTTCCGTGCCGCTGAAGCGGCGCGGAACAGGGCCGGCGTCTTCCATCCGCTCCAGGCGCCGCTCGCCGCCATCCACCGCAATCTCAAGCGCGCCTTCGACCCGCACGGGATATTCAATCCCGGCCGGCTCTTTCCGGAGTTCTGAACATGCAGGTCGACCTTGCCGACGACATCAAGGGCACGCGCGCGGCGGAGGAAGCCGAGGCGATCCTGCGCGCCTGCGTGCACTGCGGCTTCTGCAGCGCGACGTGCCCGACCTACCAACTGCTCGGCGACGAGCTCGACGGTCCGCGCGGGCGCATCTACCTGATCAAGTCGGTGCTCGAAGGCGCGCCGGCGACGCACAAGACGCGCGACCACCTCGATCGCTGCGTGAGCTGCCGCGCCTGCGAGACGACCTGTCCGTCGGGCGTGCGCTACCATCGGCTGCTCGACATCGGCCGGGCGATCGTTGCGCGCCGGGTGCCGCGCCGCGGCTTCGACGCGCTGCGGCGCTTCGCCCTCAGGGAGGCATTGCCGCGGCCGCGGCTGTTCGCCGCGCTGCTCGCCGTCGGCCGCGCGCTGAAGCCGCTGCTGCCCGCCGCACTGGCGGCGAAGATCCCGGCGAAAAGCGCGACGTCGTCCGCCTGGCCGCGGACGCCGCGCGCGCGCCGCATGCTGGTGCTCGACGGCTGCGTGCAGCCGGCCCTCGAGCCCGGCATCAACGCCGCCGCCGCGCGCCTGCTCGACCGGCTCGGCATCGAGCTCGTCGCGGCACCCCGCGCCGGCTGCTGCGGCGCGCTGCGCCATCATCTCACGCCCACGAGGCCGCGCTCGACGACATGCGACGCAACATCGACGCCTGGTGGCCCTACGTCGAGGCGGGCGCCGAGGCCCTCGTCGTCACCGCCTCGGGATGCGGCGCGCACGTCAAGGAATACGGCCATCTGCTGCGCCACGACGCCGACTACGCCGACAAGGCGGCGCGCGTCGCCGCGCTGGCGCGGGACGTCGGCGAGATCGTCCTTCGCGAGGAGCCGGCGCTGCTACCGAGGCTGAAGAAGGACAGGCCGGGCCTCAGCGTCGCGTTCCATTCCCCCTGCACGCTGCAGCACGGCCAGAACGTGCGCGGCGTCGTCGAGCGGCTGCTCGCGGCCGCCGGCTTCGCGCTGGTCCCGGTGGCGGACGCGCATCTGTGCTGCGGCTCCGACGGCACCTACTCGCTGCTGCAGCCCGAGCTGTCGCAGCGGCTGCGCGACGACAAGCTCGCGGCGCTGACGCGCGGCGCGCCCGACGTCATCGCCACGGCGAACATCGGCTGCCTGTCGCATCTGAAGGCCGGCGGCGACACCACGGTCGTGCACTGGATCGAGCTGCTCGAAGGGCGGCTTGCCTGACATCGAGAGGAGAACACGCATGAAGACCCGATTGACCCTGACCATGGACGATGCCAAAGCCATTGCGACGGCCGCGGAAGCGGAAGCCCGCCGCAACGGCTGGGCGGTGAGCATCGCCGTCTGCGACGCGGGCGGCCACCTGCTGTGGCTGCAGCGCATGGAGGACGCGCCGCTGATGAGCGCCCAGATCGCGCCCGGCAAGGCGCACGGCGCCGTCGTGGCGCGCAAGCCGACCAAGGCGATCGAGGACATGATCAACGGCGGGCGCTACGCCGCGCTGGGCATGCCGGTGATGCCCCTCGAAGGCGGCGAAATGGTCGTCATCGAGGGCGACCTCGCCGGCGGCGTGGGCGTCTCGGGCGTGCTGTCGGCGCAGGACGCCCAAGTGGCGCGCGCCGGCATCGCGGCGCTCGGCGGCAGCCGGGCCTGAAGCTGCCGCCTTCGCGGACAGGGAGCGGGAATGAAGGACTTCGGCGAATACGACTACGTCATCGTCGGCGGCGGCACGGCCGGCTGCCTGCTGGCCAACCGGCTGTCGACGGATCCCGAGATCCGGGTACTGCTGCTGGAGGCCGGCGGCAAGGACGACTGGATCTGGATCCACATTCCGGTCGGCTACCTCTACTGCATCGGCAATCCGCGCACCGACTGGTGCTACCGCACCGAGGCCGATCCCGGGCTCAACGGCCGCTCCATCCTCTATGCGCGCGGCAAGGTGCTCGGCGGCTCGTCGTCGATCAACGCCATGCTCTACCTGCGCGGCCAGCGGCGCGACTACGACGAATGGGCCGCCCTCACCGGCGACTCGGGCTGGAACTGGGAAAGCGTACTGCCCGTGTTCAAGCAGACCGAGGACTACTGGAAGGGCGCCGACGACATGCACGGCGCGTCCGGCGAATGGCGCGTCGAAAAGCAACGCCTGCGCTGGGACATCCTCGATCGCTACATCGAGGCCGCCCAACAGTCCGGCATCCCGTTCACCGGCGACTACAACCGCGGCGACAACTTCGGCATCGGCCATTTCGAGGTCAACCAGAAGAAGGGCGTGCGCTGGAACGCGTCGAAGGCCTTCCTGCACCCGGTCCGGCATCGCGGCAATCTCGAGGTCGTCACCGGCGCGCTGATCGACAAGCTGATCCTCGCCGGCAAGGAGGCGCGCGGCGTCGAGTTCAGCCTCGGCGGCCAGCCGTGCCGCGCGCGGGCGCGCATCGAAACCGTGCTCACCGCCGGCGCCATCGGCTCGCCGCTGATCCTGCAGCGCTCGGGCATCGGTCCCGGCGCGCTGCTGCAACGGCACGGCATTCCGCTGGCGCATGAGCTGCCCGGCGTCGGCGCCAACCTGCAGGATCACCTGCAACTGCGCATGATCTTCAAGGTGCATGGCGTCACCACCCTCAACCAGCGGTCGCGCAGCCTCTGGAGCAAGGCCATGATGGGCCTCGAATACGCGCTGTTCCGCAGCGGTCCGCTGTCGATGGCGCCGAGCCAGCTCGGCGGCTTCTTCCGCTCGTCGCCGGAAGTCGCCACGCCCGATCTCGAATTCCACGTGCAGCCGCTGTCGCTCGACAAGTTCGGCGATCCGCTGCACGACTTCGCCGCCTTCACCGCCAGCGTCTGCAACCTGCGGCCGACGTCGCGCGGGCACGTGCACCTCCGCGACCGCGATCCGGCCAGCCATCCGCGCATCGCCACCCAGTACCTGTCGACCGAAAACGATCGCCGCGTCGCCGTGCGCGCGCTGCGCCTGACGCGCCAAGTCGTCGCGCAGCCGGCGCTGGCGCCATACCGCCCCGAGGAATACCTGCCCGGCGCCGGCGTGCAGAGCGATGCCGATCTGGCGATGGCGGCCGGCGACATCGGCACCACTATCTTCCATCCGACCTGCACCTGCGCGATGGGCGCGGACGCGGACCCCAACGCGGTGACCGACGTGCGGCTGCGCGTGCGCGGCATCGGCCGCCTGCGCGTCATCGACGCCTCGGTGATGCCGACCATCACCTCCGGCAACACCAATTCGCCGACGCTGATGATCGCCGAGCGCGGCGCGCAGATGGTCCGGGCGGACCGCCGACGCCCCTGAGGTTTCGGCGCCAGGTCCCGCCCTCGAATGCGACGTGCGGCACGCATTGCGCATGGCGCAATGCCCGACGGCGAGAATCGCCCCGCCTTGACCGGCATCAATGACCGCGCGCTGCGCGAGGACGAGAGTGGCGCCATGCGCAAGTTCATCGTCATTGTCATCGCCTCGATGTCGCTCGAGGCCGCAGCCGCCGGCGGGCCGCCCGACGCGCAGCGCCAGGCCGAGTTGACGCGGCTGGTGCGCGAGGACTGCGGCTCGTGCCACGGCATGCGCCTGACCGGCGGCCTCGGCTCGGCGCTCACCGTGGACGCGCTGCGCGACAAGCCGGCCGAGGCCCTCGTCGCCACCGTGATGTACGGACGTCCCGGCACCGCCATGCCGCCGTGGCGGACGATGCTCAGCGAGGCGGACGTGCGATGGATCGTCGCGCAACTGGCGGCGGGTTTTCCGGAGACGAAGCGATGATGTTTTCCTGGCGCACTGCGGCAGCGTTTCTCTTCGTCACCCTGCTCTCCGGCTGCGCCGCCGCGCCGCCGCTGCGCGGCACCGGCGACCTCGGCGTCGTCATCGAGCGCGCCAGCGGCAGCGTCGAGATCGTCGACACCACGACGCGCAGCATCCTCGGCCGCCTCGAAGGCCTCGGCGATCTTTCGCACGCCTCGACCGTGTTCTCGCGCGACGGCCGCTACGCCTATGTGTTCGGCCGCGACGGCGGGCTCACCAAGGTCGACCTGCTCGCCATGCGCATCGACCGCCGCATCGTGCAGGCCGGCAACAGCATCGGCGGCGCGATCTCGCAGGACGGGCGCTACGTCGCGGCGCAGAACTACGAGCCGGGCGGCGTCAAGGTGTTCGACGCCGCCACGCTCGAACTCGTCGCCGACGTGCCCGCGGCCTACGGCACCGAAGGCAAGCGCTCCAAGGTGGTCGGCCTCGCCGACCTGCCGGGCGAACGCTTCGCCTATGCGCTGTTCGATGCCGACGAGATTCGCGTCACCGACCTCTCCGATCCGCGCGCGCCGCAGACACAGTCCTTCCCGGCCGGCCGCCAGCCCTACGACGGCCTCGTCACGCCCGACGGCCGCTACTACCTCTCCGGCCTGTTCGGCGAGGACGGCATCGCGCTGCTCGACACCTGGCGTCTCGGCGAAGGCAGCCGGCGCATCATGGACCACTACGGCCACGGCGAGGAGAAGCTGCCGGTCTACAAGATGCCGCACCTGCGCGGCTGGTCGGTCGCCGGCAACCGCGCCTACCTGCCGGCCGTCGGCCGTCACGAGGTGCTCGTCGTCGACACGACGACCTGGAAGGAAGTCGGCCGCATCCCCGTCAAGGGCCAGCCGGTGTTCGCCATCGCGCGCCCCGACGGCCGCCAGGTGTGGGTCAACTTCGCGCTGCCCGACAACGGCTGGGTGCAGGTCATCGATACCGAGAGCGGACAGGTGGTGAAGACGCTCGAACCCGGTCGCGCGATCCTGCACATGGAATTCACGCCGCGCGGCGAGGCGGTCTGGCTGTCGGCGCGCGACGACGACCGCATCTCGATCTACGACACCGCCTCGCTGCAGTTGCTGAAGACGCTGCCGGCGAAGAGCCCCTCGGGCATCTTCTTCACCAGCCGCGCCAATCGCATCGGCTTCTGAGACCGCCATGGATTCGCCCTACTCGCCCCTCGAATTCGCCCTGCTCAACGACTGGCAGCACGAGCTGCCGCTGGTGTCCGCGCCGTTCGCCGAGATCGGGCGCAAGCACGGCGTCGACGAGGCCGCGGTGCTGAATGCCCTCAAGCGCCTGAGCGCCCGGGGCGCCGTGAGCCGCGTCGGCGCGGTGTTCGCGCCCTGGCGCATCGGCGTCAGCACGCTCGCCGCGATGGCCGTGCCGTCCGAACGGCTGGAGCAAGTCGCGGCGATCGTCTCGGCGCGCCGCGAGGTCAATCACAACTACGAGCGCGAGCATCGCTGCAACCTCTGGTTCGTCGCCACCGCGCGCGACGAGGGATTGCTCGCCGCCGCGCTCGACGGCATCGCCGCCGCGGCCGATCTGCCGGTAATGTCCCTGCCGCTGGTCGAGCAGTACCACATCGATCTCGGCTTCGATCTCTGCGACGCGGCGAAGGCGCGCGGCACCGCCGGCGAAACGCGGCGCGAGCCGCTCCGGCCCGAGGAGCAGCGGCTGGCGGCCGTGCTCGAGCCCGGACTGCGGCTGGTGCCGCAGCCCTACGCGACCGCGGCCGACCATGCCGGCATCGACGAGGAGCAGGCGATCGCGCACCTGCGGCGCTGGCTCGCCGACGGCATCGTCAAGCGCCTCGGCGTCGTCGTGCACCACCGCGAACTCGGCTACAAGGCCAATGCCATGGTCGTCTTCGACGTGCCCGACGCGGACGCCGCGAGCGTCGGGGCACGCCTCGCCGCCGAACCCGGCGTCACGCTCTGCTACCGGCGCCGCCGCCATGCGCAGTGGCCGTACAACGTCTATTGCATGGTCCACGGCCGAACGCGCGACGAGGTCGCGCCGACGATCCAGCGTCTCGGCAAGATCGTCGGCGGCACGCACGAAGTCCTGTTCAGCACGCGCCGCTTCAAGCAGCGCGGCGCCCGCTACTTCGATGGCACGTAGGCTCGCCCCGCCGCTCGACGATCTCGACCGGCGCATCATCAACGCGCTGCAGGGCGGCTTCCCGCTGTGCGACGAGCCCTACCGCGAAGTCGCCGCGTCCCTCGGCGTCGCAGAGGACGCGCTGCTCGAGCGCCTGCGCCACATGCTCGACGCCCGCGTGCTGACGCGCTTCGGCCCGATGTTCCAGGTCGAGCGCATCGGCGGCCGCTTCGTGCTGGCGGCGATGAAGGTGCCGGAGGCCGACTTCGAGCGCGTCACCATCCTGGTCAACGCGCTGCCCGAGGTGGCCCACAACTACCGGCGCGACCACGCCTTCAACATGTGGTTCGTACTGGCGACCGAGCATCCCGACGGCATCCCGGCCGCCATCGTGGCGATCGAGCGCGCGACCGGCTTGCGGGTTTACGCCTTTCCCAAGGATCGCGAGTACTTCGTGGAGATGAAACTGCATGCATGACGACGTCGACCGCGCGCTGATCGTCGCGACGCAGGCCGGCCTGCCGCTGGTGCCGCGCCCCTACGACGCGCTGGCGCAGCAGCTGGGCATGGAGGCCGCCGACGTAAAGGCGCGCCTCGAGCGCATGCTGGCGCTGGGCATCATCCGCCGCATCGGCGCCGTGCCGAACCACTACGCGCTCGGCTACACGGCCAACGGCATGAGCGTCTGGGACGTCGACGACGAGCACTGCGACGCCTTCGGCGTCGCCATCGGCAAGCTCGATTTCGTCACCCACTGCTACCGCCGCCCGCGCCACCTGCCCGACTGGCCCTACAACCTCTTCGCCATGGTGCATGGGCGCACGCGCGACGAAGTCGAGGCGCGGCTGTGGACGATACGCGACATGCTGGGC
>DAIDAU010000090.1 GCA_027310465.1 Rhodocyclaceae bacterium | reverse complement strand
CGCCCTGCGCCGCCTGGACGGCGTAGCGGTTGAGGGGCATCTTCCGATGGTGGGCACGATGGAAAGTGTCCACATCGGAGCGAACGTGGACACTTCCGCAGAGCGAGACCCCTCGTCATCCATCCCCAAGAAGCAGCGCCGTTCGATTGCCGAGAAGCGCCACATTGTCGAAGAGACGCTGGCCGCAGGCGCGTCGGTGGCGCGGGTCGCGCGGGCGCACGGCGTCAACGCCAACCAGGTGTTTCAGTGGCGGCGTTTGTATCGCGCTGGCCGCCTGGGCGGCACACCGGCGGCGGTGAAGCTGCTGCCCGTCACCGTGGAAGCCGCGACGATTCCACCCGCTCCCGAGCGCGCTGCCCTTGAGCCGCAGTCGGGTGCGATTCACATCAAGCTGGGCCATGTGCAGGTTCGGATCGAAGGCAGTGCCGACGCGGCGCTGGTGCGGATGGTGCTGGAGTCACTGCGCGCATGATCCCGGCGGGCACGCGCATCTGGATCGTGGCCGGCGTGACGGATCTGCGCCGCGGGTTCGTTGGGTTGAGTGCGATGGTGCAAACGGCACTCGAGCAGAACCCGTTCTCCGGCCAGGTGTTCGTCTTCCGCGGCCGGCGCGGGGATCTGATCAAGCTGCTGTGGTACGACGGCGACGGGCTGTGTCTGTTCGCGAAGCGACTGGAGCGCGGTCGCTTCGTCTGGCCGAAGGTGGACAGCGGCACGGTCGCGCTCACGCGCGCGCAGTTGTCGATGCTGCTGGAAGGGATCGACTGGCGGCGTCCGGAGCGCACTTGGCAACCGCAGGCGATGGTGTAACGGGCGAGATACTTTTGCACAGATATTTGTGCAGCCAGGTGGATCGTATCGCGACGCTTCGTGGCATACTCCGCCCATGCTCGCGCCGACGCTCCCGGACCTGAACGTACTGGACCGAGAGGCGCTGCGGGCACTGCTGGTGGCCGAACACGAAGATCGAATCGCCACTCACCAACAACTGATCTCCCAGCGCAACGAGCTGGTGGCCGCGCACGAGCGGCTGCGGTCGCGCGAGAGCGAGATCGAGCACCTCAAGCTGGTGATCGCCAAGCTGCGGCGGATGCAGTTCGGGCGCCGCTCGGAGA
Organism: Rhodocyclaceae bacterium; assembly: GCA_027310465.1. Lineage (GTDB taxonomy): Bacteria > Pseudomonadota > Gammaproteobacteria > Burkholderiales > Rhodocyclaceae > Nitricoxidireducens. The sequence continues at coordinate 1,944 of DAIDAU010000090.1, read as the reverse complement.
AGGTCCAGCGCCGGATCGAGCAACTGGAGCTGAAGCTCGAAGACCTGGAAGCGAAACGGGCTGCCGATGCAGCGCCGCCGCAGAACCAGCCGCGTGCCGCTACTGCTCCTCCACCGTTAAAACCCACACGACGCCCCTTGCCGGAACACCTGCCGCGCGAGACACAGAAGCACGAACCAGCGGAGCAGGCCTGTCCCGATTGCGGCGGCGCTCTGCGTCGGCTGGGCGAAGACGTCTCGGAGATATTGGAGTACGTGCCGGCGCGCTTCAAGGTGATCCGCCACGTGCGCCTGAAGCTGAGTTGCGCGGCGTGCGAGCGCATCGTCGAAGCGCCGGCGCCGACGCGGCCGATCGCGCGCGGACTGGCGGGACCGGGACTGCTCGCGCATGTGCTGGTCTCGAAGTATGCCGATCACCTTCCGCTCTATCGCCAGTCGGAGATCTACGCGCGCGAAGGCGTGGAGCTGGAGCGTTCAACCTTGGCCGACTGGGTCGGTGCGACGAGCGCGTTGCTCGCCCCACTGATCGAAGCATTGCGGCGTTACGTGTTCGACTGCGCGAAGCTCCATGCCGACGACACGCCGGTTCCCGTGTTGGCGCCCGGTACGGGCAAGACCAAGACCGGTCGGTTGTGGACGTATGTTCGCGATGATCGCCCGGCGGCAAGCAAGGACGCTCCGGCGGTGTGGTTCGCCTACTCGCCGGACCGCAAGGGCGAGCATCCCGAGCGGCACCTGCAGAAGTTTCGCGGCAGCTTGCAGGCCGACGCCTATGCTGGCTTCAACCAGCTCTACGAGTCCGGCCGCATCCAGGAAGTGGCCTGCTGGGCGCACGTGCGGCGTAAGTTCTACGACCTTCAGGAGGCACACGCCTCGCCGATCGCGACCGAGGCCATGGAGCGCATCGGGCAGCTCTACGGCATCGAGAGCGAGATTCGCGGTCGTCCGCCGGACGAGCGGCGCGAAGTTCGCCAGGCGCGGGCCCGGCCGGTGCTGGCGTCACTTCGTGAGTGGTTCGAAAGCTGTCTGACGAAACTGTCGCGCAAGTCGGATACGACGGCGGCGGTGCGCTACGCGCTCACGCTTTGGCCAGCGCTGACACGTTACTGCGACGACGGCCGCTTGGAGATCGACAACAATGCCGCCGAGCGCGAGCTGCGGGCTGTCGCCTTGGGAAGGAAGAACTATTTGTTTGCAGGTTCCGACGCCGGAGGCGAGCGCGCGGCCGCGATCTACGGCCTGATCGGTTCGGCCAAGCTGAACGGCCTCGACCCCGAGGCCTATCTGCGCCAGGTGCTCAGCCGCATCGCTGATCACCCCATCAACCGCATCGAAGAACTGCTGCCGTGGAACCTGCCATCGGAAGCTGCGGCCACAGCTCTTTGCTGAAGTTCCTCCGCATCCAACCGTAAAGCATGCAGCGAGTGCCGGTGGACTCCAGCAGTATCGCCAGCATCGGCTACGCTCCCCAGGAGCGCGTCCTGGAACTGGAGTTTCGCCAATCCGGTGAGGTCTATCGCTACTTCGACGTTCCCGCCGACGAATACGGCGCTTTCCTCGCCGCCGAATCGAAGGGCGCCTACCTCAATCAGCACTTCAAGCCTCGCGGCTATCGCTACCAGCGAATCCCACCGTCATCAAAATAGTGCCCACATCAGCTTCTCGCGAGGGTGTCCCAACCATAGTTGAAGGTTGAGGGGCGGTTCTCGCCCGGCTCTTGGTAGAGTCGCTTCTCGGTGGACACTACATGTCAATGTGTCCACTCCGGACGGTTACGCAGACCCTGCGGAAAATCAAGGAAGTTCTGCGGTTTCGTTCGAGCTGAGGTTAAGCGGACGCAACTTTCCGGCGTCTGTCGGACTGGCAAGATAATCGGGAGCCGGCGCACAGAAATCTTTGCTTGCTTGGATTCTGGAATGGGAATCCAGGTCTCAGTGGGCCGCCG
>DAIDAU010000007.1 GCA_027310465.1 Rhodocyclaceae bacterium | reverse complement strand
GCAGAATGGAAATGGGACGGCATCCGCGTGCAGGCGGTGGCGGGCCGCGACGAGCACGGCCACATCACGGCGCGGCTCTATTCGCGCACCGGTGAGGACATCACGGGGAGCTTTCCGGATCTCGTGCCGTCGCTGCGCCTGCCGGGTGCGATCGACGGTGAGCTCCTGATCCTGCGCGAGGGCCGCGTGCAGAGCTTTAATGTCCTGCAGCAGCGGCTCAACCGCAAGGTCGTCTCGCCGAAGCTGATCAAGGAGTTTCCGATCCACCTTCGTGCGTACGACCTGCTCGGCGACGACGAGAACGATCTGCGCGAGCTGCCTTTCGCGGAGCGGCGCGAACATCTGGAGAGGTTCATCGGCAAACTGGGCGATCCCCGGATCGATCTGTCGCCGACCGTCTCCTTCGGAAGCTGGGAAGCGCTGACCGCCGCACGCGCCGACCCCGCCAGTGCAGGCGCAGGCGAGGATGCCGACGCCGTCGAGGGCGTGATGTTGAAGCGGCGCGATGCGCCTTATCTGCCGGGGCGGCCGAAGGGGCAGTGGTGGAAGTGGAAGCGCGATCCGCACATCATCGACGCCGTGCTGATGTACGCCCAGCGCGGCCACGGCAAGCGCTCGTCCTACTACTCCGACTACACTTTTGGCGTCTGGACCGCGGGCGAGGGCGGCGACGAGCTGGTGCCGGTCGGCAAGGCCTATTTCGGCTTCACCGATGAGGAGCTGCTGCAGATCGATCGCTTCGTTCGCCGCAACACCACCGAAAAGTTCGGCCCCGTCCGCCATGTCGTGCACGAGCCGGAGCAGGGGCTGGTGCTGGAGGTGGCCTTCGAGGGCCTGCAGCGCTCGCCGCGCCACAAATCCGGCGTCGCCATGCGCTTCCCCCGCATCAGCCGCCTGCGCTGGGACAAGCCGCCGAAGGAAGCGGACAGGCTGGAAACGCTGGAACGGATGCTGAAGGCGCAGCCGGCGGAGATTGACATGTGAGGCGCGATCTCGCCACAAAGGTGGTGCGCTCCCCCGAATTAAACTCCGGTAACCCGATTGACGCGCCGATCCGGGTTCCCCATGTGCCTCGCCGTGCCCTATAATGGGGTCCTATCCGCTTCAGGAGCTTGCGATGGTCCAAGACGTCAGAGATTTGCCGGCCGGCCGCAGCGACGGCCTGCACCGCTTTCTCGGCGGCTCGCCGCTGGCTGTCGCATTCCGCCTGGTGCTGCTCTCGATCCTGGTCGGCGTCGTGCTGGCGGCGATCGGCTTCGACCCCTGGAACATCATCACCAGCATTCGCCTGTTGTTCCAGCGGCTCTGGGATCTCGGCTTCGACGCGGTGAACTGGCTGTGGCGCTACTTCCTGCTCGGCGCGGTCATCGTGATCCCGATCTGGCTGCTCTCGCGCGTGTTCGGCGCGCCGCGCGGCCGGTAAGCTGGGAGTGCGCAGCCGATGCAACTGCGTTTCGTCGGCTGCGGCGATGCTTTCGGCTCCGGCGGCAGGCTCAACACCTGCTTCCACGTCTCCGGGCGCGGGACCAACTTTCTGATCGATTGTGGTGCGTCGGCTCTGCCGGCGCTGAAGCGGCTCGAGATCGATCGCAACGAGATCGATCTCATTCTCATCACGCATTTCCACGGCGACCATTTTGCCGGGCTGCCGTTCGTTCTGCTCGACGCCCAGTTCTCGCGGCGGACGAAGCCGCTGACGATCGCGGGCCCGCAAGGCATCGAGCGGCGGCTGCGTGAGGTGATGGAAGCTCTGTTCGAGCACTCCTCCAAGACCAGGCAGCGCTTCGAGCTCAACGTTGTCGAGCTCGCGCCCGCGCAGAGCCAGAGCTTCGGCGCCGTGACGGTGACGCCCTATCCCGTCGTGCACGGCGAGTCCGGCGGCCCCTTCCTCGCCTATCGCGTCGAGGCCGAGGGCCGTACGCTCGCCTACAGCGCCGATACCGAATGGACGGAGGCGCTCATTCCGCTGGCGCATGGCGCGGACCTTTTCATCGCCGAGGCCTATATGTACGAGAAGGTGGTCAAGAACCATCTCAGCCTGAAGACCCTGGAACAGCATCTGCCCGACATCGGCGCCAGGCGGCTCGTCCTCACCCATATGAGCGACGACATGCTGTCGCGCCTCGACACGCTGCCCTACATGGCGGCCGAGGACGGCATGGTCGTCGTGTTCTGACCATGCACGCGCCCGTCCATCCCAGGGTCGGCACCCGGGACGTGTTCGCCATCGCCGGTCCCGCGATGGTCGCGAACCTCACCACGCCGCTGATCGGCATTGTCTCGACCACGGCGATCGGCCGGCTCGACGATGCCGCGCTGCTCGGCGGCGTCGCGATCGCGTCTGTTATCTTCGACTGCCTGTTCTGGTTGTTCGGCTTCCTGCGCATGAGCACGCTTGCCTTCACCGCGCAGGCGCTGGGCGCCGGCGACACGCGCGAGCCGGCCGCGATCCTGGCGCGCGGCCTCATCGTCGCGGGCCTGATCGGCGCCGCGCTGATCGTGCTGCAACTGCCGCTCGCCGCGGTGCTGTTCGAGTTCATG